>JBCCEO010000624.1:0-5154 GCA_039030255.1 Planctomycetota bacterium
CAAAACGACACTTGGTCGCGGACAGAACTAGACCAATTCGTCTTGGCCAAACTTCAACAAAGTGGATTAACTCCTTCACCGCGAGCAGACAAACGCACTCTGTTACGTCGACTATATTTTGACCTCATTGGACTCCCACCAACACCTGCAGAAGTCGATGCTTTCTTGGGAGACAATTCGGCGGATGCATTCTCAAAAGTCGTAGACCAACTGCTCGATGACCGTCGCTACGGAGAGCGGTGGGCGCGATACTGGCTGGATCTAGCACGCTACGCAGATACGGCAGGCTACGAAGGCGATCCCGACTTGCCGCAGGCCTGGCGCTATCGCGATTATGTCATCGACGCTTTAAACTCCGACAAACCCTACGATTTGTTTATCAAAGAACAAATCGCTGGAGACGAGTTCGCCAACGTGATGGGAGCGGGCGACTTGCCCGGCGTGCCGGCAGAAAAGCTAGTCGCGATGACTTTCTTGCGTCTCGCACCCTTCACAGAACCTCGTGGCGATGAAACCCGTCACGAAATGTTAAGCGAAATGACCTCGACGGTTGGCTCCGTCTTTTTGGGTTTGACTGTCGGTTGTGCAAAATGCCATGACCACAAGCACGACAACATCCCAACCAAAGACTTCTATCGCATGAAGGCTTTTTTCTCAACCGTCCAGATCCCAAGACCAGAGCCTGGAGATATTTATCAAATCGGCGGACCTATCGCCGCCAAGTTTTATCGCGACGGTGAACCAGAAGCAATTCGCAAAAAACGCCAAGCACTAGAACGATCTCTTGCGGAATCTGATGCGGAACTTGCGAAACTAAAACGCGAGATCTCCGAACGACTTGGGATGGAGCAATCGTCCACACCGGGGTTCGGCATCCAAGTATTTAGCGGGCGGGGCAACGATTACTTCTACGAGCAACGCAAAGTCAACGATGGCAATCAACATCTTTCGTTGATTCAAAGCAATGGGAGCCGTTGGACGATTGCCAGCGACGAACAGATTACCCAGAGCAGGGCAGGGGAACTCGGCAGTCTGGCAGGTCGGAATCGTGGTAAGTGGTTCGCTGACGTCCGGCAGCCCCGATTCATTAGCCTTGGGCAACATACCGCCGGTAGTGGCCATGCACAGGGCGCGCAGCACACAGGCAGCTTTCGTGACATCCTGATCTACGATCATGCGTTAAACCAACAGGAGCAATACGAACTCCGCGAGTTTTCACTTGGCTCCAATACCGAAGGCGTGCAGCCGCCTCAAAAGGGTCTCGTTTTCTGGCTCGATGCCTCCGACTTGGATGCCGACCCCGCAACTAACAACCCAACTCTAGATTCCAGAGTTCAGGGCTGGAAGGACAGGGTCGCAGGAATTGAATTACGCCAAGCCGATTCCAACTTACAACCCAAAATAATTCTAACCGAAGGCGGAGTCGCGGTTCGTTTTGACGGGAGTTTTCTGAAGTCTGAATTCTCTCAAGCCCCAGACTTTCTCAAACTCAAAACAGGCACAATCGCATGCGTCTACGATGCCACACACAAGGACGAAGGCTATGCATTCGAAATTGGTGGTGAAAACGAATTCTTGTCGACTTTCATCAACCCAAGTGCGAAGCCGAAACAGGATTCCTTTGAAAAGTTGATCGACAGTGACGACTCTCGCATCACGCCTTCTGAACGCAATCGCTATGAGCATTTAAGCAGTCGCAAGCGCTTTGTGCCTCAACATCTCAAACGCTTGCAGCCTTCGGCGATGACTTTGCGTCACTCTTACGGACCACCCTATGAACCTGGCGTGCCGGTGTCACGCGTGATGATTCGAGGCGAATATGATAATCCGGGCGCGGTCGTGAAAGCTGGTTTTCTCAGCGCTATCACAGGTAGTCAGGAGCCTGCCGCCATTCGACTGGATCCATTCCAACGCTGGCCAACGCGAAGCCGGCGGATGGCACTCGCTCAGTGGATTGCTTCTCGCGACAATCCTATGACCGCGCGCGTGATGGCCAATCGGATTTGGGCATGGCATTTCGGGCAAGGAATTGTGCGCACGCCAAGCGACTTCGGAAAGCTCAGCGGCGGCCCTTCGCACGAAGAGTTGCTGGATTGGCTGGCGCAAAAGTTCGTGGAAAGCAACTGGAGTATCAAATCACTGCACCGTGTCATCCTAAATTCAGCCACTTATCAACAGTCCTCCACGGACGCTAAACCGGAAGGCGAAAAGCTAGATCCAGAAAATCGTCTACTATGGAAATTCTCGCGCAAGCGGCTGGATGCCGAGGCGCTGCGCGATTCGATTTTGTTCGTCAGTGGTCGGCTGAACGAAGCTTCTTTTGGGCCACCGATCTTTCCTCCTCTGCCAGACGACATTGCCGACGAAGTCAAGTACGACAACTCGAAATGGGATACTCAATACGACGCCGAAGGTAGACGACGCAGCCTATACATTTACCAGCAACGCACTTTGAGCATGCCCTTTATGCAATCGTTCGATGCCTTGGTCTGTGATGAGTCGCGGCCCCGAAGAAGCCAATCCATCACCGCCCTCCAGGCCTTGGCGATGATGAACGGTGACTTGCTAGCCGAAGAAGCCGTCCACTTTGCTTCGCGAGTTCGCACGAAAACGAAAGATTCAGCAACCGATACCCAACGCCAGATTCGCGAGCTCTTTCGAATCGCTTTGGCTCGCAATCCCTCGCCTGAAGAGCTTCAAGTCTTGTTTGAATTGGCCCAGTCGGCCAAGTCTCCTGAAGTGGCTTTGATCAGTGTGAGCCGTGTTCTGCTCGAGTCGAATGAATTTCTTTTTGTGGACTGATTCATGAATACCCCAGAATCATCATGCTTTTCGCGACGCGCTGCCTTGGCTCAGTGCTTCAACGGCTTCGGTAGTTTGGCACTGGGATCGCTGCTGGCAGGTTCCACAGGCAGTTTGGCCCAAGCTGACACGAAAAAACCGCACCTCAAACGCAAGGCCAAACGGTGCATATTTTTGTTCATGCAAGGCGGCGTCAGCCAAATGGACTCGTTTGAGTACAAGCCGGACCTGAACAAGTTGCACGGCAAACCACTACCGTCGATTCCCACGATTCGCGGCGAACTGCAAGGCCGATTGGCTTTCGAGCACGCTTGTGTGGGCAGCGCCTTCAAGTTTGCCAAGCAAGGGGAATCCGGACGTTACGTGTCGGAACTGTTTCCAAAAATCTCCGAGCAGATTGACGACTTGGCATTCATCCACGGAATCAAGACGGACAACCAGAATCATGGTCCTTCGACTTTGCACGTGACCACAGGCAGTCAATTTCCTGGCAGTCCTTCTGTTGGGGCTTGGGTCAATTATGGATTGGGTTCTGAGAATCAAAATATGCCGGGTTACGTCGTGATCCAGGATCCCAGAGGTGCGCCGGTGAACGGTGCTGCCGTTTGGTCCAACGGCTATCTGCCTGCTTCGCATCAAGGAACACTGCTCCGCAACTCGGGCAGTCCGATTCTCAACCTTGATCGCCCCGACGGAATCTCCGAAGCCGCCCAGAAACGAGAACTAGCCGCGTTACGCAAACTAAACGAGCTTCACAGTGCGAGTCGCCACGAGACGGATGACCTGGAAGCACGAATCCAATCCTATGAACTCGCTTTTCGCATGCAAACGGCCGCACCGGATTTGATGAACATCGAACAAGAGCCCGAGCACATCCATCGACTGTACGGTTTAGACCGATCGGAGACGGCCGGCTTTGGCCGACAATGTTTGATTGCACGACGCTTGGCAGAAGCCGACGTGCGCTACACGATGCTCATCCACGGAGTTCAAATCGGCAACAACAGTTGGGATGACCACGGGAATGTCGAAGGCGGAATGCGCAAGCACTCGCGCGAAGTCGACTTGCCTGTGGCGGGGCTCCTTGAGGACTTGAGACAGCGTGGGATGCTGGAGGAGACGCTCGTCGTCTGGGCCTCCGAAATGGGACGTACACCTTTCGTGAACGGCAAGCTGGGGAAGACACCTGGCCGCGAGCATAATTCGCACGCTTTAACCATGTGGATGGCCGGAGGAGATGTGAAACCAGGAGCAACAGCTGGCGAGACCGATGCCTTTTCTTTGCGTTCTATTGGCGAATCCATTTCAATTCGCGACGTACATGCCACCATTCTTAATTTGCTCGGCTTGGATGACGACTTGCTACGTTTTCAATATGCTGGCAGGATGCGACAATTGACCGACATCGGTGGTCTCGTACTGGAAGAGATCATCGCCTAGAAATGACTGAGGTCAAATCTAGAAGGCGACGAATCGGCCCCGCGTCCTGTAATGGTACTCTGGTGCCGTTTGCGGGAATTTACGAAGCTGTTTTTCAAGCCAAAGCCAATCCCTCGCACCAATTACTGGGTCCACATTTCAGAATAGCCATGGAAAAATCCGGCCATCCCAGCGTGTTCCTGCACGCCTGCATTTTCCCCTTGCGTTTCGCCTACGCCCCATTTCGATTCGTGGCGTGGATGTGATCATAGTTAATTTACCCTGCTAATTGCTCGGCCTGGATGACGACTTGCTACGATTTCAATATGCTGGCAGGATGCGACATCATCGCCGAGATGAGAACGACCTCAAGCTTGCGCACCAGGAAAGAAAAGTGCCGCCTTCCGATTCGCCCGTTAACCCGTGCCCCTGTTGCGGGCTCGCCAGGCCAACACTGGAGGCGCAATGCGAGGGTTGTTTGTGGCAACCGTTTGATGCACGTGAACCCTCTGCCCGCGCCGTTCGCATCACGCCAAGAATGCTCATTCGCTCGATGCGTACTCTATCGCTGGCCTCTTTATTCCTAGTAACTGCAGTCGTCGCTGGCTGTGCAGCGGTTATCTCCCAGAATTGGCAAGTAGGCATTGTCTTGTCTTTTATCGCCCTGGTTGCCCTTTGCCGTACCACCTTGTTCAGTTTGTACCACAAAGTGCATCAAATCCCGCTTGGGATCCCTCAGAAGACAGGAGCCTACATCATCTCCTTACTCTTTGTGAGCGTGGCTTTAGCTGCGTGTCAGGTTGCCTTTGTCGCCGTCTGTTTTCCGATCGGGGTAATGAGCGGTAGCCTCGATCTTGCGGTCTTTTCAGGATTGGCAGTTGCACTCGTTTGTTTTTTTCTCGTGATGTGGTTCGTTCCCGTTTATTGATTGCA
>JBCCEO010000625.1:0-5151 GCA_039030255.1 Planctomycetota bacterium
CAAGAAGAGGCGCAGAAAGGAAGGCAACTGTTGCAGGAATTGTCGAGCGTCCAGTCCGTCCTGCAAAAGCGAGCGCAACAGCAAAAGGCCTGGATCGGTACCTTTCGTCAACCGGGTCCGACCCATCGATTGTATCGAGGTGAACCAGGGGCAAAGCGTGAGCAAGTCGGCCCAGGTGGCATCTCTTCATTGCATTCCGATGCTCTCGCGTCTTTCAAACTCAACGCCGACGCACCCGAGCAGCAACGCCGAATTGCCCTGGCCGATTGGATCGCCGACGACCACAATCCGCTGACAGCCCGAGTCATTGTGAATCGAATCTGGCAATTTCACTTTGGTGCAGGAATCGTGACAACGCCCAGCGATTTTGGCAGAAACGGGGTGCCACCTACGCATCCAGAACTCCTTGACTGGCTGGCAACTGAACTGATTAAAAACGAATGGTCGCTAAAACACATTCATCGGCTCTTGCTCCAGTCACAAACATGGCAGCAAGACAGCCGGCCCAATAAGAATGCGTTGCTGGTCGACGCCGAGTCGCGGTACTTGTGGCGATTTCCTCCAAGGCGATTAGAGGCGGAAGTCATCCGCGACTCGATCCTGCGAGCCAGCGGAGTCCTGTCACTTGAGCAACAGGGCGGTCCCGGCTTCAGCGCATTCGCGGTCGATATGGAAAACGTACGGCACTACCATCCCAAGGAGACGTATGGTCCCCAGGATTGGCGGCGGATGATCTACATGACTAAAGTGCGGCAAGAAAAAGACCAAGTCTTCGGTGCCTTCGATTGTCCCGACGCCAGCATGGTAGTTCCCAAACGCAGCCGATCCACGACGCCGCTCCAAGCATTAAACTTGCTGAATAGTTCCTTCGTAATGCAGCAAGCCGAGATTCTGGCGGAACGTCTGAGCACGGAAACGACGACTCGGGCTACCCAAATCAAACGTGCTTGGGAATTTTGCTTCCAACGCCCGCCAACAAAAAGTGAGCTGCAGGAAAGCCTGCTCTTTATCCAGCAAGAAGGCTGGGTGCAATTTGCCAGAGCGCTTCTCAACTCGAACGAGTTCGTCTTTATACCCTAGTTCTTTTTCGCAATATCCGATTAAACAAAAACCTACGTCTAGAAAAATGCTTCGACTCCTGGATCGCCGAAAGTTCTTGTCCCACACCGTGAGTGGTTTGAGTGGCATTGCGCTAGCCAGTCTGCTGGAGCAAGATTGCCTGCTGGCGGATTCGGATCCGATTCGGCCCAAGATTGATCCTTCGCGTCCATTCGCAGCCCGCCAAACGCATCATGAAGCAAAAGCGGAACAAGTGCTACTGATTTATTGCTCCGGTGCATGTAGTCAGCTCGACACTTTCGACTACAAACCTGAGCTCATCAAACGCCATGGCCAGCCACTTCCCGGCAGCGACAAATTGCTCACATTCCAGGGTGCTCAAGGAATGCTGACCAAGAGCCCATGGGAATTCAAGCCGCGAGGCGAATCGGGCAAGATGATCTCAGAGCTGCTGCCCGAGATGGCAGAACTCGCCGACGACATGTGCTTCATCCATTCTCTGACTGGCAAGACGAATACGCACGGCCCAGGTGAGAACTTCATGTCCACCGGCTACACTTTGGATGGCTTTCCCAGCATGGGTGCTTGGGCGACCTGGGCCTTGGGCACAGAGAACGAGGACTTGCCGGCCTACGTGGCCATTTCCGATCCTCGCGGCACGCCACAATCGAGTGTCAACAATTGGGGACCAGGCTTTTTGCCCGCAGCCTATCAAGGCACCGAGTTCAACGCGGTCAAGAAGCTGAACAACTTGGAGCGACCTGAGGAAGTAAGCCCAAAGACCGACATGGCGACGAGAAACTTCTTGCAAAGGCTCAACGCCAAGCACTTGGAGCGATTCCCCGATGACACCGAACTTGCCGCTCGGATTTCAAGTTACGAACTTGCCGCCAGGATGCAACTCAGTGTGCCAGAAGTCACCGACTTGACGACCGAGACTTCCACTACGATGGCAGAATATGCTGCCGATGATGCACACAATAGAATCCGCGCCCAGTTCGGCCGAAATTGCATCTTGGCAAGGCGGCTACTTGAGAAAGGCGTACGATTTGTCCAGCTCTTTAATGGAGCTTATCAAACCGGCGGCGAAGGAGTCAGCAACTGGGATGGCCACAAGCACTTGAAAGACCAGTACGGCAAACATGGTCCAGTACTAGACCGCCCCTGCGCGGCCCTGCTGAAAGATTTGAAACGTCGCGGACTGCTGGAAAAAACCTTGGTCCTATGGGTTACCGAGTTTGGTCGAATGCCGACTTTTCAAAAAGGAGCCAGCGGCCGCGATCACAATCCCGATGGCTTTACGGCTTGGATGATGGGCGCCGGTGTCAAAGCACCCTTCAGTTATGGTGCCACCGATGAATTTGGTTACAAGGCAGTCGAGAACGTTAGCACCGTCTATGATCTTCACGCCACTATCCTGCACTTGTTGGGGCTCGATCACAAGCGACTAAGCTACTACCACAACGGCTTTGAACGCAAGCTAACCGACGTTCACGGCCACGTTCTTTCCGATGTGCTTGCTTGACGCCTGCGAAAGAATCCGAGTCCGGTAGGAGTTGACCTCACTTTTCCGATTCCCTGTTCATGCCCGACGGACGGAAGTTCGCTGATTCCGCCCATTTCAAACGACTGCTGCTTGAAGACCGCAACAAGGTCGCGCGAGCCTTCATTGAGCATGTTTGCACTTACGCATTGCGCCGCGTACTGACCGTCGATGATCGTGAAGATATTGAGTTGATTGAAGAAGAAGCGAAGAAGAATCAATACCGGCTCAAGAACATCGTGCGTGCTGTCGCGTTGTCGGACTTGATTCGGAAGCGGTGATTTCATTAGGTGAACCGAAGCGTAAGCAAGGGTCACCGTTTGGCCAAAGGCCATCTTTCACCGTAGCCTGGGGCAACGCCCCAGGAATGTGATGAAACAGGATGGTTTGGCCGAAGGCCATATTCACGAATGGAACGACTATTCAGTTTTGAATATGGCCTTCGGCCTACACGTGCGCGATTCAACGATTCCTAGGGCGTTGCCCTAGGCTACGGTGAGGCATGGCCGTTGGCCATAATCGCGCGGCAACAACGTTAACCAAAGCAACCAGACTTGTGTATAAAAACGTGGGTAACGCCCCAGCAATGAGATAAAACAAAATGCTTTGGCGGAAGGCCATACTCACCATCACCCTGGCGTAACACGTCAAGAAAGAACTAATCGATGCCTCAATCACTCACCCAGCTTTACGCGCATTTGATTTTCAGTACGAAACATCGAAAACCGTTTTTAGACGATGAGATTCGACCGCGAGTCCATGCATACCTGGCAACAATTATCCGGGACTTGGATTCGCCATATGTCGCTGTTGGCGGAGTTGCCGATCATGTTCACCTATTGTTTGACATGGGCAAGCTGCATGCACCGGTGAAATTTGTGGAGAATGTGAAACGAGAATCATCCAAATTCGTGAAAACGCTTGGAGCAAAGTACAAGGACTTTTATTGGCAACGTGGTTACGGAATGTTCTCAGTTAGTCCAACTCATAAGAGTGACGTCGAGAGCTACGTTCGCAATCAGGAGGAGCACCATCGGACAAAGACATTCCAGGAGGAGTTTCGGGAGTTTCTGAACCGTTATGGGATTGAATTCAACGAGGAGTATGTCTGGGATTAAGAGACGTCCTGGCCGACGGCCGTTTTCACCGTAGCTTAGGGCAACGCCCCAGGAATGCGATAAAACAAGTTGAGTATGGCCGAAGGCCATCGATCACCGTAGCCCAGGGCAACGCCCTGGGGCTAAATGCATCGTGTGCCGGTTTGGCCGAAGGCCAAATTCACAAATGGAACGACTATTGGATTTTGAAAACGCCAAATCAGTACCGACACTGCGACGCCTGCACGTACAGGTCAGCGCATTCACCGGCTCCGAACTCCGGCAACTCGCCGAAGTAACGCGGGTCGAACAATTATCCTTGGGCAGCTTGCAACTGACCGACGAGCACATCGGAACCCTAAAGAACTTCGATCCTCAAAGAACTGCAACTCGTCGAGCGCCGGAAGAAACACCTCTATTCGGACACCACAAAGGCAAAGGTCAGAGCTGCACTACCAGACATTGCCGTGAAGTTCGTTCACTGATGTTCCATCCATGCCCATCGCCACGATATAAGTTTCTGTCGCGTGCCTCCGCGGCCAACTTTCCGAAGTATATTGACCGCTATTGCATTGAAATTTCAACGACCAATGGAAAACGTCCAAGCCAATGGCTGTCACCTATCTGAAATCCGGTAAGCCCGAAGCCCAGCAAGCCGAAGACGATGCCAAAGTCCGTGGTATTGTCGAAAACACTCTGGCCGACATTGCCGCTCGCGGCGATGAAGCCGTGCGTGAACTGTCCGTCAAGTTCGACAAGTACGACCCGCCCAGCTTCAGGCTTAGCTTGTCCGAGATTGAAGCGGCGATGGCCAAGGTCTCACCCCGCGACCTCGACGACATCAAGTTCGCCCAGGCTCAAATCCGCCGCTTCGCGGAAGCCCAATTGGCCAGCATGACCGACGTGGAAGTCGAGACACTGCCCGGGGTGATCCTCGGTCACAAGAACTCCCGGTGCCCTCGGTGGGTTGTTATGTGCCGGGGGGCAAATTCCCGATGGTGGCGTCGGCCCACATGTCGGTGCTGACTGCATCCGTAGCGGGCGTGCCACGGATCGTTGCTGCTGCTCCGCCCCAAAACGGCGTTCCTCATCCGGCGATCGTCACTGCCATGCACCTTGGCGGCGCGCACGAAATCTACGTCCTAGGAGGCATGCAAGCGATTGGCGCGATGGCACTGGGTACTGCCAGCATCGATCCGGTTGACATGATCGTGGGGCCAGGAAACGTCTTCGTGGCCGAAGCCAAACGCCAGCTCTTTGGCCGTGTGGGCATTGATCTACTGGCCGGACCAACGGAGACGCTGGTCATTGCTGATGAAACGGTTGATGCCGAACTCTGCGCAACCGACCTGCTCGGGCAGGCGGAACATGGTTTCAACTCGCCGGCCATCCTGCTGACGAATTCACGACCACTTGCCGAAGCGACGCTGGTCGAAATCGATCGTCTGCTTG
>JBCCEO010000626.1:0-5151 GCA_039030255.1 Planctomycetota bacterium
CCCAACTTCAAATCCTTGGTGCGACGTGTCCCATGCAGTTCGATCCAGCCAGTTTTAAATGGATAATGTTTTTGCAATTTCATCAATATTGGAGACAATAGAAAGTAGCTCTCAACTCTCTTGGTTAATAGACTCGTGCCGAACGTTGATCCCGATTTCGCCAACGCTGCCTGTGACGTCCGCCAGACGTCGGAACAGAAGCACTACGCGAAGGATTGCGAATTGGCCCGGAGATTGATTGTCGGTGATGCTTCAGCCTGGCAATTTTTTGTACGAGAATTTGGGACTGTAATTCGAGCCCGCGTAGCAGATGTTGCAAGCTCCTTTGGCCGCGGAACGGACGGTGCAGCTATTGATGATGCGACGGCCGATGTGTTCGCCGCGCTCTTGCAAAACGATTGCGCAGCTTTACGAGCATTCGAAGGCCGATCTGCACTCACCACGTATTTGGTCGTTATCGCAACCCGCTGTTCAACAAGAGGTTTTGCCAAGAAACGCGTCTTGATTGCAGCCGACCAAGAGCAAGAATTTCAAGAGCTGCCAAGTGCTCAATCTTCGGATCCTTCGCAGTCGGTTTTGGCGGAAGAGCAAAAGTCGGAAATCGCTAAGGTCTTGGGACGGCTACCAGAAAAGCAGCGCCAAGTCGTCGAGCTATTCCATCTGCGCGGCGCCTCCTACGCTGAGATAAGTAAGCAGCTCGGGATGCCACTTGGATCGGTGGGCGTCACCTTGAAACGCTCGGAAGCAAAGATTCGAGAATTACTTGAACCGGATTAAGAGTCCTACTGTATTGGATTGGGAGCCAGATGTTTCTTCCGCATTTTGCCTTAAAGCATTTTTGAAACCGTGAACCAAGAATTCGTTTTACAAATCGTTCAACAAGAGCTCGAAGCCGACCTCGCTGTTATGGGCCGTGCAAGTCCTATCGGCGTGATTGTGCCTAGAGTTGCTCGATTGCTGCGAGAGGAGAACCAAACTTTAGAGTTCAAGGGCGTCGTTCCGATGGCAATTGTCGCGGCCTTTATAGACGGAACTTTAGATGCCGAAGGCAATGCGCTGGTCTGCCGCGCCATCGAGTCTGACAATAGTGTGCTAGCTGAGATCATCGCCGGAGTACGTGCCAACCTAGAAGCGGGTGATGCAAGGGAGCCAGTGGCCCCAATATCGGCCGAAGGAGGCTTGCCGACGAGCCTCGCCGACAGGCTCAATGGTATGGTTCGTGAACAGTTTCCTTCCACTAATGGCCCTTTAGTGCAAGCAGCCGTCTTGCCTTCATCCGAGGCGCCAGCGGAGAACTTAGTTCAATTGCCGTCTTCGCCCAAGGAGGAATCCCGTGGCCTGGCGAGCTCGAATCGAAAGGTGTGGTTCACGGTCGTTGGCCTGGGAGCAATGGCCGCAATGCTGCTGATCGCACTTATTGGCATTCAGCTCCTGGGCGGGAGTGATCCGGGCGAAAACCTGGTCGATAACGAAAGCTCGAACTCGAATGCCGTGGATTCTGATCGTCAATTGGCAACTCAAGAAGATGAGCGGAATGGACCAGGCAAAGTCGTTCCAGATCAGCAACCCGGAGTCGAGTTGCTAGCCAACGATCCAGAACAGGAAGATCATGACGACTCAAGTCCCGAAATGCCGAGGCCAGATATCGACAAGAGTTTGGACGATATAAAGCAACCGGGAAGTAATTCCAACTTGGCGGAAGCGGATACCGGATCCCCGACCAACTTGATTCCGACAACCGATCAGAATCGCCCCGCAGAGGAAAATTCGCTTCTGGCACAATTTGAGTGGGATAAGATCTATGGCTTGCTCACGCAGCGCGTCGTGACTCAGCGAACTGCCGCAGTTCAGAACCCTGCAGTTTCCAGTAGCTCGGATGAGTCGATACTCTGGCAGCGGGTCCAAGAGTCTCAGCCCATCTTTTCGGCTCCGCAATTCGCAAGCATGAAGACAAATGAATCCCTTGCTTTGCGAACACTACCCTATTCCAAAGCAGAAGCAAACCTCAGTAAGGCTCACAAAACTGCTCGCGGTATTGCCGCAGACATTGCCCCGAATGAAAAAACACGCCTAGTGCTCGCACCTGACTCTGGCATTCGGATTCACAAGGTTGCTCGATCCAATTCCGCAACTCAAGTTTCCTTGGAATTTGGATCTTTGGCTTTGATGAACGTGCCTGATGGAAGCCGATTGCATTTGCGAGGAACGGGCACGACTGGTGCAATTCTGCAGATGGAAGACTTGACATCGGTGTTGGTTGACTATGCACCTGAAGGTCTGCGTGTTCAAGTAAGATCGGGAAGAGTTCGTTTGCGTGGGCAGGATTTCGAAGCGGAATCCTTCGCACTTTCCAGCAACGGGCGACTGGTCAAAGTGGAGCATGCACGCACGCTTCCGCGGTGGGTCAATGGGACCCGTGATTTGCTACCTTCCAAAGTCATGGACATGATTGGCGAAAAGGAAGATGTGCTTCGTGCAATTTCCGAGAAGCTACGTGATGGGAAGATTACAGCTCGAGATCAAGCCAACTACCTCAAGCTTGCTCAACTACAAGTTAGCCTACTTGGCAACCAGTTTCCTCGACTGGCAGGTAGCAAGAACCCTGTGCAACGCTACGCAGCCTGGCAACGCTTGAGAACCGTTCCGAGTTGGGATCCGCGTTATCGGCGTATGTGGGACACGTTTGAAAACACGCTGCCTACGCGTCAAATCACAGCAACTTTTCAACAAGCTGCGCAAAGGCTGCGAAACCAAAAAGAACTCCCGGTAAACTTGGTCGATAACTTGCTCAAGGGAATGGAATCTCAGAACCCGACTTTGAGCAATCTGGCCTACCTCTTCTTATTGGACAAATATAAACAAGGTCCTAACTATGATCCGTATTGGACGGCACCGAACAAGCTGCGAGCGGCCAATCTGTGGCGTAGCAAGCTTGGGCGCCCAGCAGCTCAACAGCAACGGCCGATGGGTGCTGCAGCCGCCGCGCGACAAAATGCGGCGAATGGTCAGACACCTTAGCGCCCGATTCCCGAGACTTCGAGCGCACCACGCGAACGGGTCCTAAAGCTTGCCGAAGTTTTCCAGAATCTTCAGGCCATTCTCTTGGCTTTTCTCTGGGTGAAACTGGGTTGCGAACATGTTTTCGCGCCAGATTGCTGCACAAAAGGACTGGCCATACTCGCAGCTAAGCCATTGAACGCCGCTTTCCTCAGGACGCACAAAATAGCTGTGAACAAAGTAGAAGTAGGCGGATGTAGGAACGCCTATAAAAAGTGGACAATCAGGCTTGTCAATTCCAACTTGATTCCAGCCCATGTGAGGAACTTTGAGGTCTTCCATGGGCGGAAACCGTTCGACACGGCCTTTTAGAATGCCCAGCCCCTGATGCTCGCCACTCTCAAGACCTAGTTCGAATAGCATTTGCAATCCCAAGCAGATCCCAAGAAAGGGCTTGCCAGCCTGAATGGACTCGATGATTGGCCCGTCGAGCGAACGAGTTCGTAGCTCGCGAATTGCGTCCTTGAAACCTCCAACGCCAGGCAGAACGACTTTGTCCGCCGCAAGTATTTGAGCAGGGTCAGAGCTCACCGTCGCCGCAAAACCGACTTGCTCCAGCGCCTTTTGCACGCTTCGCAAGTTTCCCATCTGGTAATCTACTATGGCGATTTGCACGAATCATCCTTAGGTATTCAATGAAAAGCTACATACTGGCCTGACCAAAGTGCCAGACAATATTTCACGTAGTACGGTTCGCAAAAAAATCCTACTCCAGCGCCTCATTTCTGCCAGCAGCTTGCTCATTCATCTTGCAAATTTTCGTTGCTCAACGCCTAAAACAATCGATTGAATCCATTCAGGGCTGCGACACGGTAGGCCTCGGCCATAGTTGGATAATTGAAGGTGGTGTTCACAAAGTAGTTGATAGTATTGTTCGGCGGCGGCTGCTTCATAACTGCCTGGCCGATGTGAATGATTTCGGCCGCGTTGGCTCCAAAGCAGTGAACTCCCAAGACCTCAAGCGACTCGCGATGGAAGAGGATCTTCAAGACGCCGACGGTTCGTCCAGTGATCTGTGCTCGAGCCAAACTCTTAAACTGTGAGTGGCCAACTTCGTAGGGTACGTTGTCGGCAGTCAGTTCTTTTTCAGTCCGACCAATACTGCTGATCTCGGGCGAAGTATAGATACCGCTTGGGATATCCTTGAGTTGCATGCAACCATCTTCGCAGCCGGTCACTTGTTGGGCCGCTGCACGACCTTGCATGTAGGCCGCGCTGGCAAGCGAAGGATAGCCTATGATGTCCCCCACAGCGTAAACGTTTTCTACTTGAGTGCGAAACGCTTCGTCGACCTGCAGTTGTCCGCGGCTGTTCGCTTCTAGGCCAATGTTTTCTAGCTTCAAGTCTTCAAAATTGCCGCTCCGTCCGTTGGACCAGAGAAAGACGTCTGTCTTGATCTGCTTTCCACTTTTCAGGGAAAGAATGACGCCATCGTCACAGCCCTTGACGCTTTCACAACTCTCGTCATGACGAATCAGGACACCTTGATCCCGAAGATGATAGGACAACGCATCGCAGATCTCATCGTCCAAAAATTCGAGCAAATCGCTTCGCGTGTTAACTAGATTCACCTTGATGCTCAGATTTCGCATCATCGAAGCATATTCACAGCCGATTACGCCTGCACCATAAATAGTGATGGATTGCGGACGTTCCTGCAGTTCGAGAATCGTGTCGCTGTCGTAGATCCTTGGATGTTCAAAGTCGACATAGTCTGGGCGATAAGGCCGCGAGCCAGTGGCGATGATAAAGCTATCTGCTTGATAACGCGTGCCATCTTCCAACTCGATGGTGTGCTTATCAACAAAGGAAACCGTGCCTTCGATAACTGGCACACCATTGCGCTGATAAAACATCTCGCGCATCGCTTCTTGCTTGGCAATAATGGACTGACTACTTGAGCGTAGTTGTTGGATCGTAGGCTGCGCGCGTACTCCAAGCTCGCGTACCACAGGATTGTTCAAAGCTTCCATCATCACCGAGCAAAGGCACTGGCTCCCGATGCAGCTTGCGCGCCTCGGGCCGGTCGACAAAATTCCAGCGCAACGCCAGATACCGAGCGAGCGCGGTGAGGGCGGCGCCGACCGCCATCGC
>JBCCEO010000627.1:0-5136 GCA_039030255.1 Planctomycetota bacterium
AACCTGAGATCACCCACGATATGCCTTGCTCCATCTGAGCCGGCACTCACCGGATAGTCCGCAGCGAATCCCGATTGCTCAGCAGTCGGTGCATCTCCGAAGTCATAGGAATCGGTTTCGTTGTCGTTGTTGACTAAGGTTACAAGAGGGCCAACGTAGTCAGCATATAAGTTGCTTCCCGTCATTGGCCCCAACTGAATTGTGTACTCGACTGGTCCGTCTTGGTCAGCATCATCTATTCCGTCAATTGTGATAATGCGGGGGACATTCCACTCCGAGCCAAGAATCATAATTGATTCGACAGTAGGAACCCCTTCGCTTGGATCAAGACTCTGAATTGGAACGATGACGCCACCACTACCAAAAGCAGATTTAAAGGAGAGCGAGAAACTTGCTTGGCCGCCACTTTCGTCGCTCACCATCGTGATAGGTTCTATGACCATCCCTAACTCGTCGTCGTCAATGAGAGTAGCCTCAATGAGTTTACGAGGGACATCGTCGTAGGGTGCAGCAGACCGGCGGTCTGACAAAACCGTAATTTCCTCAATTCGATCGCCTTGCGCAACATCATTTTGTGCTGCCACAACCGATACTTCTTGGGGCTGATTCCAATTCTGAGGATCGAAGAATAGGCGTGTCGGATTTACGGGCGTGCCAAACTTGCTAAAGAATCTAATCTCAACATCACCGGTTGGTGGAGATGTCAAAGCGACAGAAAAAGAATCTGTTACCGAGCCATCTTCATGCAGAAGCATCGAAGTTTTGTTCACAACCAATCCTGCTTCGTCGTCATCTGCGATCGTGACGGAGGCAGTTTTCTGCGATGCTTCAAGCAGAGCGAAATCTTGGCCCGTTGTAGCGGTGAGAATCAAGGACTCAGCGGGCTCTGCAAAATTGTTTCCAATCGTTGGAATCTCAATCAACTGCGAAAGAGCTCCTCCGGGTTCAAAGGTCAGTTCCTGGCTGGTGAAATTGTAATCCTCGCCATTGGTGGCCGTGGAATCGGGGGAAACGTTCAACTGGATGGCAAGTGTTTGACCTGCGGGCACTTCTCGATTCAACTCAACGCGGAATCGGACCGTGGAAGCCTCTGTTACAATGTCGTCGACAGCGTGAATCGAAACTCGAACAAACGTTCTTTCTTCCTCGATAGCACCAATGTCTACACGAGCGCTACCATCCTCGTCTCCATCTTCAATTCGAGCAAAGAGACCGCTGCGTTGATCGACGGAGAAAGCGGTGGGTAGATCGGGATCGCCTGCATCGATTGCTGGACCATCGGGCAGAATCCTCAGCGTTGGAAGACTACCACCGTTGTCGGCGATGATTGGATCTTGGCCATCGTTCTCGACAACTGTCTTCCAGTCCACGTCGACTTGGTTTTCGACACCGTTACCCGTTACATCTGTCCCGAAGATGTTGTAGCTCGTTTTTTGAGCAAACTCATTTGCAAAGTCACCCAGCGAGGTTCGACCAAAGTCCTTCGGCGTTCCGTTGGTCAGGAAATTGCCGGCGACAATGGAGCTGGTAATGGAATCGCTTGAATCAAACGCACCATGCCAAGCACCGGCACCATTCGTACCAGCCTCGTTTCCAACAATCGTCGTGTTTCGAATTTGAACTCTTCCAAACGTCCTCGTGGAATATCCGCCTCCTCTTTCACCCGCAAAGTTGTTGGCAAACAGGGACTCAGAGGCGTCCACGGCTGCGCCAAACAAACCACCACCGTCTCCGCCTGCGGAGTTATCGACGAAGCTACTGCGTTTGATAATGAGACTTCGCGAAGCAACGGCGCCTCCGTTTCCGGAGGCTGAGTTGTTGGTGAAGTTCATACCAGTGAGGAACAGGCCACTCTGCTCTGACATGAGGATTGCCCCACCGTCGCCCGTGGCGTTTCCGTTTCTCAAAGTCAAATTGTTGACTTCGACTGTTCCAGACGCATCCGCAGCGAACTCGAAGTGCCGAGAAGCTCCGCCAGCGTTGAGGGCGACTCGATCTGCACCATTGCCCCTAATGCGAACGGAATCTTCAAGCAAGAAAACACCTTCGGTCAGGTTCAATTCACCTTGTAGGTTCCCATCGAAAAGTATCTCGTCCATGACCAGTTCGAATCCGTCCAGAAATTCTCC
This sequence comes from Planctomycetota bacterium, assembly GCA_039030255.1. GTDB lineage: Bacteria > Planctomycetota > Planctomycetia > Pirellulales > Pirellulaceae > Aureliella. Next base: position 2,130 of record JBCCEO010000627.1, read on the forward strand.
TTCCATCCCAACCGGCGAGCCGTCGACGGAGATATTCATGTTCGCCGCTTCGATTGCCTCTCGTAAAGAAAGCTGACCATCTCCAGCCGTAGAATCTATCGGCCCGTCGTCCAGTGTCGTTACTAGAAAGGTCGCGAGAACCCGTCGCGACTCCAGTGCTTCCATACTCAGTCGGCGTCGATTTCGCGGGTTGCGTTTCGAGCGGAGCCGAGATTGTTCACGAGTTGAAGAACCTGGTTTGCGACGAAGAGATGTGGATCGTATCACAAGCATTTCCATCAGGGCAGGCGTTGGTGCGGAGTCGAGAAGGTCGGGAGGTGTTTGGCGCCTCAAGCGACAAGAACAGTGCTTCCGGAGCAAGCCCTCTATTGTACGCCGATCCTGCTCTGACTCAATGAATTAGGCTGGCGATTTGCGCGGCAAGGTAGTGTTTGTGTTCGATTCCCCTTGGAAATCTCGACATTCTCCCTTACTTGGGTCGCTGAACGCCAGTTACGACTCGTTCCGCTTCTGCCGACGGGCTCAGATTCGTTCTCCATTCCAAAAAGAGACTTGGCCCATTTTCTTGTTCGTCGGGAAACGATCGCTACTCATATCGTGTTCGGTTCTTGTCACGATTGGCGTTTTCAAGCAAGTTCCGAAAACTTGGGTCAACTAATTCATTGACCCTTGCTTCGTCAAACACAGAGAAGTTATTTGGAATGATCGATTTGACATGCTTAAAAGACTCGTAAACCTCAATTCTTGACAGCACAGTATTTCCATTCGGATTCTCAAAGTAGCGATTGATCCAGTCACCGTTGGCCCATCCCAATTTAGAGAAACGCTGCTCAGCGACAAGCCCAAGGGTAAACCGGGGGCACTGCATTGTAGCTGTGGGATTGGTCGCCCAAGAAAGCGGTAGCTAGGTCTATTCGGAGTTGCGGCGATGAAATCGAAGGGCCTGATGTACAGCGGGGTTTCTGAATTACTGCAAACCGCAAGCAGGCTAGGCAGCGTTGCCCGAAATTAGAATTGAAGTGATAGGATCGGGGAACTCAACTTAGAGGCGGAGCTAGCACAAGAAGGCTTGCTGCACCGATTCGCGTACTCGATAGCGACGCTTTTTAAGACGAGTTCGCTCAGCGGCGATGCTATGCGGCTCGCCGGCGACGTTGTAGAAAAGCTGCCCAAAGTTTTCGATCAAGCAAAACCAAGTTTCTTCGTGCAAGCCCACTCGCTTGAGCAACCCTGGCAGTTCCTTCGGAGTCGCACCCGCTTTGCCAGCAACCACACGGCGTGCCGTTTCATCGAGCAAGCACAAATACTCCGCGCGGCTCATGTTCAAATAGCCTTTGTCGCTCGCACGTCCAGCATGCTTGGCCAAGTTGGCTCCGATGGCATCTCGCAGTTCGTCGTTGGTTATTGGAGCGAGGAACGAATCTTGGCTCGGAAACTCCGTCCGAGACTCGGACGACTTCCCTGCCTCACCGATCATTGCTTGCAGACGACTAAGAGCCGATGTGTACTCGGATTTTTCTAGCGTCTTCGCCATTTGCGCTCGTATCGGATTCAAATCGACATAGGCCGAACAAGCCAACAAAGCCGCTTCGTCCAGGAGCTTCACTGCCTTGAAGCGCGACTCCCAGAATTTGCCTGACTCCTTCGTTTCTCGATTCGCCCTCTGGCCCACGTACTGGCAAAGCAGGCGCATCCACCAAGAAATATCACTCAACCGACTGCGGATTTCCGCCAAGCGATCGGGATCATTACGAATCGAATTCAGTTCCGGTTCACTCGGTTCCAACGGCGATCCATCCTCGCTTTTGCGTTGCGGACAGATCAGGAACCAACGTCTAGCGACCTCGGTATCGCTCCATTGTTTCACTACATCCGGCCTTGACCGGAGTACCAAATGAAAATGATTCGACATGATCGCGTAGGCAAGCAGATCAATACCGAAAAGTCTTGCGAAATGCTTGAGACGATCGTCCATCCATTTACGTCGGTGGTCAAAGTTCTTGCCACTGACCGGGTCATCCCCCATCAAGTACGCTCGTCGCACCGCACGGTTCATCACGTGTACACAAGCAATTTCATCCGATGAAAACAGTTCCGCTCGCGCCAACTTCGCCATTTTAGAACCAGCATTGCAAAAGGAAGCCAACTTAAAACCATTCCTAAACAATGAAGACGCAGATTTTTCTAATTCCTTACAACCTATCCACCAATTTTTCGGAAATAATATCCCCGTTGGAGTGCAGTGCCCCTGATGCGTCCAGACTCGGAGTGCAGTGCCCCTGATGCGTCCATCCCCCTGATGCGTCCATCCCCGGAAATAATATCCCCGCTGGAGTGCAGTGCCCCTGATGCGTCCAGACCCCTGATGCGTCCAGACTCGACTTCTTTAATCCCCGACCCGCGCGTCCCGTCACCGTTCGTGGCTCGATCGCCACCGTATCACGCCGTGGTTAACCCAACCGACTAGCTGCCGATATATGCGTGGCAGGATATGGTCGGCACGTTATGGTCGCACCAATACTCCGCGCGGATCATTTTCAAATAGCCTTTGTCGCACGTCCATCGTACTTGTCCAAGTTGGCCCCGCTGGCATCTCGACTGTCCGGAGTCGACTGTTCTATCCGACTCGAGTCGCGGCAAGATTGGAGCAAACTCGTACGATGAGGCGCTTTGGCAGGCTCGCCAGCGGATAGACTACACCTTCAGCACCGTTCTGCATGCGTTACCAACGAAGATCGGTAACGGGTTATCAACCTCCGAGGATTTGCGCTCCAGAACTATCCAAATTTACCCTTCATCACGTCTGCAAAGTACCATGAATTTAGAAGGAAAGACGGCTGTTGTAACCGGATCAACCAGTGGAATCGGACTGGGAATCGCGGGGGCACTGGCTGCCCAAGGCGCCGACGTCATGTTGAACGGATTCGGCGAGCCGACCGAAATAGAACGAACTCGCAAGCAGCTCGCCAAACGCTGCGGGGTTCGAGTGGACTTTCACGGTGCGGAT
>JBCCEO010000628.1:0-5128 GCA_039030255.1 Planctomycetota bacterium
ACCAGTTCGACGACCAGTCCTCCGGCCCTGTCCGAGTGATGCTGCCTGTTTCTCTGAGAACTCGCGAGCACCGGAACATGCCTGCGGCAAATTGTGTCTCGATGGTCGCCATGGATAGCCAGCCCCTTGAATGCCAAGACTCAGAACACCTTCTTACAATTTTAAAAAAACGGACACAGTACATTGCCGACTGGCAGATCGAACATTCATGGAATCAAACGATACGTTTTCTAGCCTCTATGCCCGGACTCAAAGGGCTGCTAAGCCAGCGTCATCGCCCCATCCGGGCGACAGCCGTCTTTAGTTCGCTTGGCCGAATCTTGCGTCGCTCTCGATTGCCCAAACGAGCTGGACGTCCTTGCTTCGGCGGGCTGGAGCTGAAGGAAATCAACTCAGCACCTCCCGCCAGTCCCAATCTGCCATTTGCCTTTTTTAGTAGCGAATACCAAGGCGAGCTGAAACTCAATGTAGAATACGACCGGCCTTCTGTTTCCCAAAATCGAGCCGAAACTATTTTGCTTCAATGGGCAGAACAATTGCGAAAGTCGGCGTCAGCCAGTCCGTAAAGAGCAAGCATTATGCCTGAACTGCCAGATGTATTGCTTTATGTAGATTCACTTCGCAAGCTACTAGCTGGACGCAGGCTCGAATCGATTTCGGTTCGTAGCCCTTCGCTACTGAGAACATTCACACCGGATCAGGATACATTTGCCAATCAGCAAGTCACGGGATTCGATCGTATCGGGAAACGTATCGTATGGGAGTTTGAGTCCGGTAGTTGCATCGTGATTCACTTGATGATCGCGGGACGATTTCACTGGAAGAAAAAACGGACGCTACCGAAAGGCAAGAACGACTTGGCCGCCTTTCATTTCAACCACGGTTCGATGATGCTTACCGAAGCAAGTAGTCACAAGCGAGCAGGAATATGGTTGCTTGAAGATCGCGGGCAGGCCAACGAACTCGATCCTGGTGGAATCGATGTGCTAAATTGTTCCGAAAGTGAATTCAGGAACAGCCTATTGCGCTCGAACAACACTTTGAAACGAGCACTCACCGATCCGAAACGCTTTGATGGCATCGGCAATGCCTATAGCGACGAGATCCTCCAAGCTGCAGGGCTCTCACCACTTAGAAAGACGCGACAGCTTGACGAGGAAGAGATTGGCAAGCTATTCAGTTCGACACAAGAAACTTTGATGACCTGGATCTCACGGCTGCAAGATCAGGCAGGTGATAAGTTTCCGGAGAAAGTGACGGCATTTCGGCCCGAGATGGCCGTGCACGGAAAATTCGGAGAACCATGCCCGTCCTGCGGCTCCCCCGTTCAGAGAATCCGCTATGCGAACAAAGAATGCAATTATTGCCCTAAATGCCAAACAGATGGGCGCATGCTGGCTGATCGTTCGCTAAGCAGACTACTAAAGGACGATTGGCCCAAGACCTTGGAAGATCTTGAGGAGTAACGACACCATCTCGCTCTTCTTAAGCTCACCGCGAAATAGACGAAATACGCGAAAGCTCAGCGTTGGACTTCGGGTTTTACTATTCGGAAGCTGGTTCGGACGGATACAACAGTTCTTCACAGGTCTTGCCGTCCACCGATACAACTCGCAGACGAATGGACGGAATCCATTTGATTTCGCCTTTCCGATCGGCCACTGCTACCAATTCCGCTTCGGATTCCCGACGAATGGGACGCTCTAGAAGCCCATGGGATTGCAAGGCTGACTCAGCCATTCCATACCCGACGCCTAAGAGTACATACTCTTGAAGCTGTAGATCATCTCGAACAATAGTTGCCATCGGTTCTTTCTCGTACATAGCAGAGCACTCAGCGGAAATGCCGCGGTCGCCAAATTTGACTGTGAAAAAATGGTGAAATCACCGTCATTTTTAGGACGCGACATCTTTTAGTTGCTATGCTACTGGCGATTCTTTGCAATCGGTTTCAAAAACCTGAGAAAATCACCATGATCCTCCGACTAGCTTTGCTCTGTGGCCTTTTCCTGCTTCCGAACGTTTGCCAAGCAGGACTTATGTTTACTTTTTCAGATAATGGCACCGGTGGTCTCAAGATCGTGGGGACAGGGTCTGGTACTGTAACCGACGATCAGTCTGGTGCGGTCTGGGACATTCTAAATTTTGACACTGATTTCCTTGCTGGAGCAGGTTCGTTTAGCACGCCGGCGACAGGAATGCTGAAGAACCTTGGCGGTTCAGGCCTTTCATCACCGATGGATATCACTGTTAATGAATTTCGATTCGACAAGGATGGAGCTGGTGATGACATTCAGTTCCGGCTCGACGATCCAATCATCTTTATGACCGGTGACAGATTCGAGTTCACCATGATGGCCGAAATCGCTAGCTTCGATTATTCACAGCTAGTTGCCGGAACGCATTCGGAAACGGACCAGGACAATGCTGACGAAATCTTTGGTGTGACAACGCTTGTCGTGAATGCAGCTGTCCCAGAACCAACATCTCTCTTGATTTTTGCGGCCGTTCCAGCAGCACTTTTGCTGCGGCGACGAAGCTAACTCAGAATCACCATAGCAGAACTCAAAGGCCTCCAATTGGAGGCCTTTTCTTTTTGGCGTCTAGGCTTTCTTGCGGGCGACGAGCAATGCTCGCCGTGGGGCAGGGTAGCCCTCGATGGTTTTCGATGCATCGTTCGGATCGAGAAAATCGGCCAAGGACTCGAAGGTCATCCACTCTGTACGCCGTTGCTCTTCCGGCGTGGTGAGGCTGACGTCCACGACTTCTATTTCGCAGAACCCTGTCCGAGACATCCAAAGCTCCAGCATCGGAACCGAAGGCAAGAACCACACGTTTCGCATCTTGGCATAGCGGCCTTCGGGCACGAGCACCGTTGGCTCAGGAGCGTCGACGACGATCGTTTCCATGACGACTTGCCCATTTGGCTTGAGAGTCGAAGCAATCTTCCGCAAGTGGTCGATCGGCGAAGTACGATGGTAGAGCACTCCCATCGAAAGCGTGATGTCGAAGTAGTTCAAGCCATCTGGGATCTCCTCGTCACCGATTGGCACCACGAAGTGCCGCTTCAGCAGATCCTCAGTCGCATACTTTCGCAGCACCTCAAACTGCATCACGTATAGCAAGAAGGGATCGCAGCCCAGCACCCAGTCAGCCCCGGCTCCCAACATCCGCCAGCCGTAGTAGCCATTGCCGCAGCCGATATCCAAGACGGCTCGCGAGCGAAAATCCACCGCCTCAGCCAATCGATCCCATTTCCAATTCGATCGCCATTCCGTATCGATCTCGCAACCCAAGATTTCGAATGGCCCTTTGCGCCATGGATGAAAGTCCATGAGTAGCTCCGCGACTTGACTGTCGGCCTGAGAATGCCTCACGGAAACCGCATCGGAATTCAGACTCCATTCACAATCAGTTAGCGTCGGAAGCCTATCGCAGCTTTCCTGCCAGCGAGGAACTAGTGCATGTTTTGCGGTGCCAAGCCTGTCGAGAACGTAATCCCTAATTTCTCGCTGGCGATCTACTGGACTACCTTCCAGTGTCGTTGGATTAATGATGCTCTCAATCGTCTTGGAAATAACTAAGCTCTTCGAAAGGGCAACTGTGAAGAAAAGGCGAAAAGCCTCTTGGATGCCCCAAATCTAGTTGACCAGCCGCAACCTGGAAATACTATAGTGGGGCAGAAGGATACATCATGAAAATACAACTTTTGCTTTCACTTTTGTTTGCTGCTGTCACCGCCCCTTCATTTGCAATTGCGGATGTTTCTTTGGGTGACATCGCAATCATTGGATTTCGTTCGGACACGGCTGACGGTTTTGCATTTGTCGCCGTAAGCCCAATTTCAAACAATGACGCAATCACCTTTTGGGATTCAGGATTCATCGGCCCAGGGACAGGAGAAGCTGGTGGGGGCAACTGGCGTGGCACTGAGAATAGTCTTGTTTGGACAAACAACACAGGTGCCGAGCTAGCAGCTGGCACAGTGGTAGTGGTTTCCGCCAACACAGCTGATGTGGGAACAGTGAGTTCAGGTTCACTTACAGGGCTTTCCACTAGCGGCGACCAAATCTTTGCAGGATTTGGCGGTACGGCTCCGAGCGGTAATCCCTCTGAGTATGATGGCGCGCTGCTTTACGGAATCCATTTTGATGGTCCCGATTGGGATGCACCTGGCGCTGGCGTCAATTCCTCGAATGAGTCAGCTCTACCCACCACTCTCGCAAATCATAATCTGGCGATCCCAGAAGTTGACAACTCGCAATACACAGGTTCACGAACTTTCACCAACTCAGCAGATTTGCTGGCTGCGGTTCAAGACATCAACAACTGGACTGGTAACAACGACGGCAATGCATTTGGTGCGTTGGACTCGACCGACTTCTCCATGGCTGTTCCTGAGCCATCATCTGCCGGATTAATTGTCCTATGCGGACTCCAGTTTCTTCGACGACGAAGCCGACGACAGTAGCAGTTCATCTTAAATCGGATAAACGACAAGCCCAGCTCCTCTGCTGGGCTTTTTTCGTTCTGAACGAGAAACACGGTGCGGCGCAATCTCGCCAATCTGGACTGTTTTCACTTCCTAATCCCGCAGTACAGCGTTTCATTCTTCGCGGTAACTTAGCTTTGTTCGGGTTTCTGTTTTGCAGCAATATTCGTTAAGCTGCACCTGCTAGTTTCGCGAACCATTGCTTCCCCAAGGACTCGGCATGACCAATAAATCGATTCGAAGTTTGATTGATTGCGGCACGAAACTTTACTTGGATTCCATCGATCCAGATCTCGTTGAACTGAACCTTAGCTGGGGAGCAGTAGGAGCGACAAGCAATCCAATCATCGTCGCCGACCTCATTGGCAGCGGCAAATTCGACTCGCAGCTCAACGCATTGCTCGCCGCTGGCGACGACGACGAAACGATTGCTTGGAAACTTACAGACCAAATGGTCAATGCGGCTCAAGAGGCGTTTCACTCGACTTGGGAAAAGTCGAATGGCAATACAGGTTGGGTCAGTTTTGAGTTGGATCCACTCATCGAAGATCCCGATGCCAACATCGCGGCAGGCGCGCCGATCGAGACGCTTGAGGAGCCAGAGACCCTCGACCTCGCGGAGCTGGCGCCGCCCGG
>JBCCEO010000629.1:0-5125 GCA_039030255.1 Planctomycetota bacterium
ATTTCTTGAATCTGCTGGATGATGGAGAGCAGCTGCTGGGCGCGGCTAATACCACCAACGCTCTGGACGTAATCGATGGCAGCCTCAATCTCGCTGATGGAAATTGAGTTGATGTCTTCGGGATTGTTTTCTGCACCGGAAACCGAGGCGGCAACGACAACTGCTGCTCGGGAGCGTCGGCGTTTGTACTTGCGTTTGAGCTGCGCCTTCGCGTTGGAAACATCGGCGGCCGTAACGCCAAACTCTTTCAATGCTTCGACCACATCGCGATTGCGTGCTTGTGGGTTTGCGCGAAGATACTCCTGGACACGTTTAGCTTTGCTCGGTTGTTCTCGGCTCACAATAGACTCAAAAGTTGTTGCTTTAAAACGATTTGGGATTTTTCGAAAAATGAAAGAGGCTAGCATCAACTTGGAAGAAGGCCGATGCTAGCCGAAATTGACTTTAGGGCACTTTGTTATTTTCCGGGCTTGCAATAACGGTCGAGCCAATCAAAGAAAACTCGGCCCCAGAGCACGCCATTTTGAGGCGAGAGAACCCAGTGGCCTTCGCCAGGAAAATACAAAAACCGACTTGGGACGCCTTGCACCTGAGCCGCTGTGAACGCCTCCATGCCTTGCGTCACTGGAACGCGGAAGTCTTTTTCTCCATGAATCACTAGCAGCGGAGTCTTCCAATTGCCAGCAAATTTGTGAGGCGAAAACTCTGCGTATTTGGCGGCAATATCATCGCTCTTCCAAAAGGGCCCGCCCAAGTCCCAATTCACGAAAAACAGTTCTTCGGTGGAACCATACATGGACTCCAAGTTGTACACGCCACAGTGAGCAATCATGGAGCAGAATCGATTCTCAGCGTTGCCCATCAGCCAGTAAACCGTGTAGCCACCAAAACTGGCTCCGATGGCAGCCACGCGTTCGCGATCGATTTTGGGATCGGCAAGCATGCCATCAGTTGCAGCCAAGATGTCCTGCATGGCTTGGCCTCCCCAATCGCCGCTGATCTGGTCGTTCCATTCCCGCCCAAAGCCTGGTAATCCGCGACGGTTGACTGCTAAAACAACGTAGCCCTTCGCAGCCATCATGTGGAAGTTCCAGCGATAGGAAAACCACTGGCCGATCTGGCCTTGAGGGCCGCCCTGGCAGTATGTGAGCATGGGCCACTGCTTGTCATCCGATTCGTCGTAGTCGGGAGGCAGTATCACCCAATTCTGAATCTGCTTGCCGTCCGTCGCGGTAAAGAAACGTTCTTCTATGCGTGGCAATTCCAAATCTGCATACGTCTCACCGTTAACGTCGGTGATCGTGACAACCTTGCTCGTGCTGCGGTCGACCAAAGCCAACTCTGTTGGACGCAGCATGCTTTGCTGACGCACCAGCATCAAGCTAGTGCCTGGAATGGTTTCAACCAGAGAAAAGTTGAATCGGCCATTGGAGACTTGCTTCAGCTGGGAAGATTCGATATCGATCTCGTAGAGCTGGTTCGTGCCGCGCGTTTCACTGGCAAAGAGCACTGTTTCGCTATTTTCGGTCCAGGTTGCACTGTGCGCGGTTTGGTCCAAGCCACTGGTGACTTCACGCATGGCACCGCCACTGCGATCGTACAGCATGATACGATTGCGATCTGACTCGAAACTGGCCCTTTCCATCGAGTGGAAAGCCAAATAGCGTCCGTCGGGGGAATACCGAGGCTCCATGTCGTAGCCAGGCATTCCAGGTGTAACGTGTTTCAGCGATCCACCATCAATACTGATCGTGTAAACACCTGTGTCGGTGCTTTCAGCCGGATTGTTAACAAGTTTCAGCGTTAGGGCCAACTCCTGACCATCAGGAGAAAATTCAAATTGCTCGGCGCCGCCAAAAGGAGGCACAGGACAATCGGCCTTCATCGAATTCATCAAATCCTTGGGCTCGCCTTCGGATCCAGATGCGCCTATTTTCAATACATGTACATGGCTGTAGGCATAGTCGTGCCAAGCGTTCCAGTGTCGGTACAAAAGCGAGTCGATGATACGCGCGTCCGCCTTCGGTAGATCCTCGTAGATCTCGGTTACTTCGGCATCCATCTTGACGTCGACAGTAAAGGCAATGGCGTTGCCTGCTGGAGAGACTTTCAAGTTGCTGATTCCAACTTCGACATCTGTCAACTGAATAGGATCGCCGCCATTTGGATCGAGCATCCAAGCTTGCGGTGGTCCTGGCTTTGCCTCTTCGTCACCTTCCTGCTTCTCTCCAGGTCCTGGCGCCGTGTAGACAAGCATCGGACCCTTCGCATGATTCAACCAGCTGAGGCCATGCAAGCCTTTTACGTCGCTTAGGAGTGCCCTCGGCTCTGACTTGAGGAGCGGGCTTTCAAATGCAATGGCCTTATCGCTCGTCGTTGGTAGCTCGGTCGGAAGGGATTGTAAATAAAGTGTTGCTGTCCCGCCATTCTTGGCCAAGTCGTAACGTGAGACCAAGTAGGCGAGGGTCTTGCCGTCGGGGGAAACTGCGGCGTCCCCGACGCGACCTAAGTCCCAAAGCTTTTCTGGCGTCAGTCGCTCACCAGCAGCGGCCAAGTTTTGTCCCAATGCTAAAAAGCACAAAAGGAATGTCATGCGAATCATGAACGTAGAGTCCTCGAAGTAAATGAAAGGTGTCGCAGTTGCTCGAACTGTACGATGAGTGTCTTTGATTGGAAGCAATGACGCAGACGCACGTTGTTGGCTGACCAAGATGGCGGGGCTGCCCTAGCCTTATGGTGGTTGGTGTTCTTTCGCCCAATGGACCCAAGTATACCCACTTTTTGACTCGGCTTCAGTCAGTCGGAAGTAGCGAACGACATTCTGCCAGAGCTTGGACCAAGGCTGCTAGATCCTCGTCGCGATGACGTGAGGAAAGGCTGATTCGCAGCCGGGATAGGCCTGCAGGCACTGTAGGAGGTCGAATCGCAGGTACATAGATTTTTCGATCCGCAAGATGCTGGCTGAGCAAAATCGCCCTTTCCGATTGGCCGACTATCACTGGAATAATTGGACTGTCGCCCGATGTCGTTTCTTGTGGGTTTGCGGCGACTGTACAGCGCCAGCCTTGCTCGGCCAGAGTTTTTCGCAGGTACCGGGCGTGCGTTCGCAGTTTCTCGCGTTGTTTGGACATCGATTGAATTTGAAGAAGTGAGCAGTGCAAGGCTCGCATGACGTTAATTGCAGGCGCCGTACTGAAGATATAGCTTCGGCAGTGGTTCACGAGGAATTCGACCAGAGATTTTGAACCACAAGCATAGCCCCCGACGCCGCCAGCAGCCTTGCTGAGCGTACCGATCTTGCAAAGCGTTGCATCATGTATGCCAAGCTCCTCAAGCAAACCGCTGCCCTGCTTGCCGTATACTCCCATGGCATGCGCTTCATCGACGACCAAGCCACAATTGTATTGCTGAGCCAGGTTCGCCAGTTCCTGCAAAGGGGCGAAATCACCATCCATGCTGAAGACTGATTCTGTCAGAAGCATGACACGCCGGTACTGGTCGCGAGAGTCTTGAAGAAAGCTCCGCACAAAATCATGATCGCGATGGGGGAAAATTAATGACTTGGCTTTTGAAAGACGGCAACCATCAATCAAGCTGGCATGATTTAGTTGGTCGCTGAGTATCAAGTCGCCTTCGCCCGCTAGGCATGCAATAACGCCTGTGTTGCAGCTATAACCGCTACTAAATACTAGCGCGTCCTCGAATCCTGAGAATTGGGCAAGGAGCTGTTCCAACTGCCGGTGCTCTTCGGTGTGCCCAGTAAGAACAGGGCTGGCACCCGAGCCAAGTTGATCTCCTTTCAAGGCGGCCTTATAGATAGCAGGTGAGTCACGCAGAGCAAGGTAATCGTTGCTGCCGAAATCAAGCCAATCGTCATCCGTAGAAAACTGCCCGCCGCGGCGCCTGAGTCCTCCTTGCTGTTCTTTGGAGCGCAACTGCTCCGCAAAGAAACTAGACCAATCCAACGCCAACTCCGTCTGCTTTCAGGACCTTCGCAAATTACTGCTTTTCAGCAATTCGCAGGCGAATTTTTTCTTTCCACTCACGAAGCGTTGCTTTGCGTTTTTCTTCGGCTTCCTCAGCGTTGAGAAATGCAATCGATCTAAGATCAATTCCAAACCTTTCGTCCATGGTTGCTTGGGGGAAAGCTTGGCGAAGGTCTTCCTTCATGACCATCATGCAAGCGGCGAGGGCGAGATCTTGAACGCGATATTGGTACCTAAGCGGCTCAGGCTCTGTCATGCCCTTTTCGGGTGCACCTGGTGGAGATTCATCCCTTTCCTCGTATCCCATTGGAGGGAATCTCGGACGTTTGGAAAGGTCGAACTGAGCACAGATCTGATCGTTTTCCAGCAGAGCAAATAGTCTCGGTAAATCGGATTCTTCGCCGAAAATACCTAGGCACTGAATCCCAGATTCTAGCGTGCGAGTATCCAAATTGTTTTGCAGAAACCGGCGGGCCAAATCGGCCCCGGTTGGATGCTGATCCCGCAAAGCAATGAAGAACGCGTCAAATGCAATCTCAGCGTGTACCTTGGGCAGCCAGGCAGAAACAAGTTTTCTTAGGACCGGGCCAAATCCGCGTCGGGACATATGAGTCTGTAAGGGCGGCGAAAAACAGCTGTGTCGAATGAACTTGTTGACTGTAACGGGAGATTGCCCTTCCAACATGCTGACTGCGACCAAAATCGTAGCGATGTCACCAAGTTCTGGGTCTTCCAACTGAACGAAACGCTGTGCGAGGAGCGTATTTGCGAGTTCCTCGACGCGACTGCGGATTGCCTCTTCGCCACCGGCCAAAGAGCCTTGGGAATGCAATTCGATTTCCTTCGTGAACTCGGGCTGCTCACGGAGCATTTCAGCGTAAATAAGTTTGGAGCTGCGGGTCGAACCGGTCAAATTAGAAAAGTAGTTCCAACCCGGTAGTAGTTCTAAGTCGCTCGTCGCTTCGTTGAGAAGTAAAGCACGCGAAGCTGCCGAGTAGATACTCTGTTCCACTCGGCGAATAATTTCACGAGCTCGAAGATCGGCCTCGATGTCGCTTAGCGTAGCTTCCCGAAGCTGAGGTAATGCGTATCGGCCTAAGTCGAACAGTCTTGTCGATGCCGCTTCTCGTTTATCAAAA
>JBCCEO010000630.1:0-5119 GCA_039030255.1 Planctomycetota bacterium
CTTTGTAACTCTTCTATTTATTCTCGACGACCGAGTCGTCATGGTTCGTTGTTGGTTTAGGCCGCACCCGTTCGGGCAGTGAGTGACGAAGAGTATCGACTTGCATCAGAATGGAAGTGCCAATCGAATTGGCATATTCCTCTGGCGATTCATTTTTTCGAATGTTCAAACCCAGCATCTGCCGTAGATTACTTCCAGTTCGCAGAAACATGCACCGGGATAAAATCTGAGTTGCAAATTCTGCTCGCAAGTCTGGAGAATCTAGTTCGGGGCCCAGCAGCCGACCAATCGTGCTGTGCAGCAAGCCAAAATCGCGTTGAAAAGCCTCCTGCAGCATCTCGGCCACTCCTTCCGAAGGAGCCAAGACCTCGCGAAGCATCAACGTGTTGTACCAAGGCTGAAGCGATTCCCCGAGCAGTCTTCGTGTGATGGTACGCAAAAAAAGCTGCAGGACTTCCGCCGGATCCGATTGCTGCATCTCACTCTCCGGCTGCGGAAACGGGAAAAGCTTTTGCTTCTTCTCACAAGCCGTCTGAATACAGCGTATGTAGAGCTGATTCTTATCACCGAAGTAGTAATTGATTGCAGCCACGGAGCAATTTGCCGCGCTGCAAATCTCGCGAACCGTCGCGCTTAGCCCCTTTTGCGCAAATATTTCTCCCGCGACCTCTATCAGTCTTTCTGCAGTGGGTTTTTCATCAGAAGCTTTTTGGTTCAAGGTTCCTACTCGTCGCAATGTCACTTCCAAAGTGTCCATTTGGCCATGAAGTCCGCTTTCCCCTTCCATTGGCAGGGCTTGGGGAAGCGAATTCCACGGATCGAAACAGCTGTTTCAAACAAGTGTTTCCAAGAAGGCACATAAGATCAACCGTATTCTGCAAAATCGTCGCAATTTGGACATTCCGTCGCACTGGCAATGCCAGGTTTTTCGCTCTTATAGGTAAGTTGCTGTGCTATAGCGCACGTCCTTTTGGGGGGTGGGCTTTGAATGGATAATGAGTCAGGAACGAATACCCTCTAATGCTCACGGAGGCGTAACAATCCCTTTCAAAAGTCGCTATCGCTACGGCCTCTATAAGAATGTCAATCTCAGCAGCCCTTTCGCGCATCGCTGGACTGCTATGGATCAATCTGCGACAATACTACTTGGGGAGCTCTCATTTCTCTTCCTGCTCATCTAAAGAACGCAAGGGGATCTTTCATGCGTCAACCAAGAAATTCCGGCTTCACACTCGTGGAGCTGCTGGTGGTGATTGCCATCATTGGCATTCTCGTTGGATTATTGCTACCAGCAGTGCAGATGGCTCGTGAAGCGGCGCGGCGCGTTCAGTGCTCGAACAACGTCAAGCAGCTTGGAATGGCCATCGTTAACTTTGAAACTTCCAAGAATCGCTACCCGGGCTACGTTGAAAGGTTTGGTTCAACACGCGACGCAAATGGAGCCAACTTTGCCAAAATCGGTTCCTGGGTAGTTGCCATATTGCCGCATATTGACAACCAGCCACTACGCGATCTTTGGGACGACGGTACGACCTACGCGGCTTGGGATGCAGGCCGTTTCCAATCTCCAGATTTGTTTCCTGTAATCAGCACCCTTCGCTGTCCGAGCGAAGCAGGTGAGGGCGAAATGGATCTCGCAACTGGTAACACCGAAAGTGAGTATGCCCCCAGCAGCTACGCTTGCAACTCGGGATATCACACCGAAGACTTCTCGCGTCATACTGAATTTGCTTCGCAAAGCATCAACAACGCAGTCTTCATCAATCGCTTGCCAGCCTTCGTCAATCCCGAAAACGGGACAGGCATTCCAGTGTACGGTGCCAACCCAAGCGGCAAAGTTACCAGCGATCGCATTCGAGACGGACTATCGTCAACCATATGCCTCGGAGAGAACCTTCAAGCCAACAGTTGGGGCTATCCGACAAACGCTAGCGTAGCCGTTGCCAATGCTGCCACGGCAAATCCCAAATGGCACGTCGGTCTTGTCTGGCTCTGGCGAGAAGATCCAGGCGTATTGGGCGATCCGTCCGACGATGTTCCAGACCTATTGCCATCCAACAAAGTGAATGGTGAGAAGGACACTGCAACCCTTCAAACGCACAATTTCAATGCAGCTCGCCCCTCCTCCAATCACACTGGAGTCGTCAACATGGCGATGATGGACGGCTCTACGATCGCCATATCAGAACAATTGGACTACCACGTCTACCAAGCCTTGATGACTCCCAATACGCAAAAGAGCTCTGTGTACTATATGGATCCTTTGTGGATGGGGAACAAGTACATCCTAAAGGATGAAGACTTCCGACTAGAGTAAGCACAAGGCAAACCACTCAGTCCTTGGACATCGTAGAAAAGAACGCAAAGCTCCAAAGTTCATCTTTGGAGCTTTTTTATTGTGACAATTGGCACACTCGGCCAGCGTTTTTGGCAAACCACTCTCGCGCCTTCCCCTGCTTTCCTTGCGGCATTTGCCCCTGCTAGTTAGGGTGGGCTCTTTCCGGTTCCGTTGGAACCCACAATTCGTCGTCGGAGAAAAGAAATGAAAACGAAAACACTGCTAATTGCACCAGTGCTATGCTGCTTCATGCTCGGCACGGCACTGGGGCAACAGGCAAGCGCCCAGAAGGGCAAGCCTGCCCCCGATTTCAAAGCCACCGATGCCAAGGGCAAAGAGTTTAAGCTCAGCGATCGCATCGGCAAGGAAAAACACGTGATCTTGATGTTTAGTCGTGCCAATTGGTGACCGTTTTGCATTAGGCAACTAGTTGAGTTGCAAGAGAGTGCAAAAGAGTTCGAGAAGCAAGACGCAGAATTGATCTTTGTCTTCAGAGAAGAATCGAAGGGCGTCGAGGGGCTAAAGCTAATTCAAAAACGAGTACCGACGACGAAGTATACGTTAGCCATCGACCGCAACAAGAAGTCCTCTGCGGCTTACGCCTCCGAGCGAGGTAGCTTTGATAACTATGTCATTGACAAAGAAGGCAATGTTGCTGCTATTCTCGACGGCACGAAAATGAAGCGCGCTAGTGCGAAGCAACTGTTCGAAGTGCTCGAGAAACTCAATAAATAGGCGGCTTATGATCGTCCTTCACCGATTGGGCCACGTTGCACGGCGATAAACTCCGTTGACTATTCCAATTGGTGATCTGGACTTTCCGAAACCTGCATTCAAATAAGCCTGCGATTCGTCGCAGGCTTTTTTCGTCGCATGACTGAGCCTAGCAGTACATCGAAGCACGCCAGTTATGCCTAGAAAATACGTCCGAGAAAATAAGCGGAAGCGGATGGGAATCGAACCCACCAGGCATTCTTTCGAACCCCTCAACGGTTTTGAAGACCGCGGCAGTCACCAGACTAGCAAACGCTTCCGGAAGTGGGAGCCGGCGCGATCCCACGATGCGTTTTTACTGCTTTTCGCGCTACTTGACCACCGCTAAATACGCAGCTTTTGGCCGTTCCTAAGAATCGCGAGACAATCCTGCTGGGATGGGCAAAGGTGCAAATCTTGCGACTTGCCATTGTTGACAGCATGTCCGAGCACGCTCATTCCAACGGCCACCGTTGGGCGAAGGGCCAAGCCTCGTAGCTGATTGCTTTACAAGCAAGAGGCAGGGACAGAGTTGAAGGGCCTGGAGAACCACGAAACGAACGAAAAGCACGAAAGAGAACCGGCGAAGTTTACAGGAATTCTCGCGTTAGTGGCAAAACATTTGCCAGATAGCCGCAGGCGTTGTGGCTTTTTGTTCATGAAGCATCCAGCATTGCGATTGCCGGACCGGATCGCTCAGAACGTCGTTTTGGACGTTAGGTTTCGAAGTAAGTTTCTTCTTCAGTCCCGAAGGCGAAATGGATTGAGGTCCACATAAGCCGAACAAGCCAACAAAGCTGCATCATACAGGAGCTTCACAGCATTAAAACGTGACTCCCAGAATTTACCGGTCTCCTCTCTCCCGTTTTGCCTTCTGGCCTACATACTGACAAAGTAGCCGCATCCAACGCGAAATATCACGTTAGCGGCTTCGAATTCGGCCAGCTGCTTCGCATCGTTGCGCATCGAATTCAGCTCCGGTTCACTCGGCTCTTTGGACGTGCCATCCCCGTTTTTCGTTGCGGGCAGATCATGAACCAGCGCCTCGCGACCTCCGTATCGCTCGACTGCTGCACGACATCAGGTCTTGACCTGAGAACCAAATTGAAGTGATTTGAAAGTATCGCGTACGCGAGTAGATCAATGCCGAAGAGCGCCGCAAAGTGTTTGACCCGGTCCTCCATCCATCTGCGCCGATAATCGAAATTGTTAACGCTGACAGGATAACTGCCCATCAAAGTAGCTCGACGCACTGCTCGATTCATCACATGCACATGACACTTCATCGGACGAGAACAATTCCGCTCGCGCTAGCTTAGCCGTTTCGAGTCCCATGTTGTGAAAGGAACAGATCAAAACAATGTCCACACAATGAAGACGTAGAATTTTCTGGTTCATTACAACATTTCCCCCAATTTTCCGAAGATAATATCCCCGATGGAGTGCAGTGCCCCCGGTTAAGCACTACGGTGATCCTATTGTCTACGGCGTGGCTGCAGGAAATTACGCTTTCTACTTGAGAACAGGTAAGCGAGAGTATTGCGTTGAAGGGAAACGCACTCAATGACGAAAGCTTGAGCCCTTGCTCAACTGGTAGACTTCGTTGAGGCTCGCAGACTGAAGCGAGTCTCCAACATTCTCGCTTCGCCTCAGCTGCATCGTCTTAGCAAATCTGCAGAGGTCCTCAGCCCCGATTGCAGTTCAGTCGGCGGCGAACTTGCTGAAGACACATCAACTTCAGTCAGGACAGTACAACCAGAAATCGCATGGGATTGGCAGAACGCAGGCTCTCAGGTCAATCGGCCGATAACTGTGGCTACCAAAGATGCAGTTCTGTGGTTAAGTTGAAGTTGAAACTACCCCTCTCGCTCTGCAAATCACCGTTGGTATGTGTCTCCTAAAAAACGAAGCTGAGAAAAAGCTATGAGTAGTTTTGGCGCTAAACCTGCTGCCTACACGCAGAAGTTGCTCCTTCTGCTGGTGCTCTCTAACCTAGCCGCTGCGGATGAGTCACAAAAGCGCGAAGAA
>JBCCEO010000631.1:0-5109 GCA_039030255.1 Planctomycetota bacterium
CAGGTAGTAAAAGATATCTTGGAAATCGATATCGATGTTGCCGCCCCACTTGGGCATCGGTCGCGAATTGAAGATGTCGAGTGACTTAAGGCGAAAATCTCGCATCCAGTCTGGCTCTTCCTTCATTTCGGAGATCTGGCCTACGATCTCTCGGTCCAGGCCCTTCCGAGCCTTAAAAACCGCCTTGGTTTCAGTGCGAAAATCGTACTTGTTGATTTCGCCGATTTCTTCTGAATTGGAAACGTCTGTAGACATGACCGATCTCTTTGTATGTTTAAAGTGCAGGTGCACTTAAGTGATATTTGCGATGCTGCTGAAGTTATACAGCGGCAGCTTCCGTTTCGTCGCTAAGCATTTCTTGGTTGGCACGTTCTGCGTCGGGATAAGCTCCCCGGATGCGCTCGTAGCCTTGACCGTGCAATTCTTGAGCAAGTTCTACTCCGCCGGTTTCCACGATGCGTCCGCCGAGCATCACGTGGGTGAACTCCGGTGGGTTGTGTTCCAGCAATTTGTCGTGGTGAGTAATGATCAGTAATCCCATCTTCTCGCGACCGATCTCAGCGATACTGGCACTGGCTAGTCGTACGGCATCCGCGTCGAGACCACTGTCAGTTTCGTCCAGGATTGCGAACTTAGGCTGCAGCATAGCGAGTTGCAGGATCTCCGCTCGCTTCATTTCGCCGCCAGAGAAACCGTCGTTTACGTAGCGACGAGCGAACTCGGTGTCCATTTGCAGTTGGGACATCTTGTCCTTCAGTTCCTTGCGGAACTCTCGCATCGGGATCAGCTCTTCGCCTTCTTTCCGGTCGGGTTGACGCACATTCGTGGTAGCGTGTCGCAAGAAGTCTGCCATCTTCACACCAGGCACGCTCACCGGACGTTGGAATGCCATGAAGATGCCAGCTCGAGCTCGACCATCCGCTTCCATTTCCAGCAAGTCTTCGCCGTCCAGCGAGATGCTTCCTTCGGTGACTTCGTACCCAGGATGACCAGCAATGACTAGGCCAAGAGTACTCTTACCGGAGCCATTCGGACCCATCAGAGCATGTGTCTCACCATGCTTCATTTCCAAGTTGACACCACGAAGGATTGGTTTGCCTTCGACAGATACGTGCAAGTTTTCAATTTTGAGAACGTGCGTCATGAACGAGTTTTCCTAAGTTTGTTTTTCTCAGTTGAGAGATGATTCGGTGTATGGTTTTGTGTTGACTTCTAGTCTTGGCCATCGGCAGATTGATCCGATGGGGAAGCTGCCGCATGCGAGTCAGGATTGTCGGTAATTGGTCTAAATTGGCAATGGTCGTGACCATCAAGCCTGCAACAATCTAATTGTACGGACTGACCAAGTGCGTCACTGAGCATCTCCTGCTCCATCTCGCAAAGCTGTCGACCATCATCTTGTTGTGTGATTTCCGGATAGGGGCAACAATGCACCTCAAGCAGCGGTAAGGCTGCAGTTCCTCCCACAGAGGCTTCTACGTTGCGACGGCTGAGTTCAACCGCCGTAGCGGCAAGCCGTCCCTGCAAATTCGTTTCAGCTTGAATGCTCTCCTTCAGACCGTCTCCCATCCGTTTGGCGACTCGACGAAGGACTCGGTTGCGTTGTTGAGGATTCGGCAGCCCCATCAGCTCTTGCCACAGCGCATTGGCAAGATCCGCGTAGCTAGCCGAGGTAAACCGCGAGCCGAGTTGCGTCAGACAGTAACGGAAGACCGGTCTACCTCGGCCAACGCTTTCCTTGCTTCGAGCGATCAACTCCATTTCAGTCAGTCGCTCCAGCCGTTGCCGAATGGCTGTAGGAGTTACCCCCAAGTGCTCAGTCAGTTCTTGGACTGTCAGACCGATGGCGGATTTTTTTTCCTCTTCTGCTTCCTGCGACTGAGGTAATACACCGCCCCCAAAACGCTTGAGCGTTTCCAGTACGACCTGATCAACGGGCCGAATGTGGTCATTGGGGAGGGTGGTCATTTGGCTAGCGAGGGGTAGCTTGGGTGGTCTCAAACTGCAGAATCGTGCTCTCCAAAGAGCTAACATCACGATAGGGCCGCCAGTTAATTTTGACAACCCTCGTTGCGAAAAATCGGCACGTGAGATAGGGTTTGAGTAGGTGCAATGTGGAAAAATGCGCAGTGTTTTCCGCGTTTTCGACTATACTGGGCGGAGCTTATCACGCCTCCTTCTCTTGTCTCTTGGAGAGACCTTATGCGTCTGCTGCTTCTGTTTGCGGGTTTAGTATCCGCGACCTGTCTACCGGTCTTGGCACCTAGCAAGGCCCAGGCCCAAGTTTCGTCGGTGTTTCTCCGGCAGCTTGACTTGGAGACTGCGTGGCGAGGCCAAGTGCAGCTGCCGAAGTTCGGACGAGGGTTGGTTTCGACGCACTTGTGGGTGAATCCGAAGGACGCCACACAGTACGCGGTCGTCAAGCTTCCTGAGCGAACGATCCGAATTGCAGCTGACACTCCCGACCGCAAGGGGCAGCCGATCGGACTCGAAGAAGCGAAGAAACGTGCCGTGGAATACGCTACACGGCTGGCGGGAAAACCTGACGGAATCGCTGCAGAAGAAGTCACTGTCCCTCAAGTGAAATTGGTTGTTGCAACCAGCGATGGCCTGCTGCAGTGCCTCGATGCTGAGACAGGTAAATTGCTCTGGTCGACGGCTTGTGGGACTAGTACCGCTCCAGCTTACGCAGCTGGAGTTTCCGCCACGGGAGTTTCGATTGTTCATGGTGGTACGCTTTACACCTGCAATTGGGACAACGGCAAGATCTTGCATAGCAAGCGATTAGGGAATGCCTCTTCAAAGTTCTTTGCCGCTTGTGCGAACACAGGTTTTGTCGCTGATGTTCGCGGGCATATCGAAGCATGCGGATTGGATTTCGCTTTCAAGAATCCGTTTGGCTACATTCTAACTGGCCACGTGGTTGGAAAACCAGTCTCCCTGGACAACGGTTTGTACTGTGCTTTGGCCTCCGATGCTGGCTACGTGTACGTATTCGCTGGTGGTGACCAGCCAAGCGAGTGGATTCGCTACGAATCCTCGTCGGCGATTTCAGGTTGCTTGGGCGCAGGCAACAACGCTTTTTATGCGGGCAATGAGGCTGGTGTCATTAGCAAGATCACCGTCGATGAGCGACTCGGACGCATCATGTGGGAGTTTCACTCAGGGCAGGCAACAAGTAGCGTTCCACTGGTGATCGGCAACACGGTCTATGTGGCCTCAGAGGCGGGTAATGTGTCTGCGATCGATGACACTACCGGGTTTGCAAGATGGCAATCGAACGAATCCAACGTCAGCCAAATGATTGGCGAAAGTGGAAACCAAGTTTTGGGATTCACGGGCGCTGGAGAGTTGGTAGCGATGGAAAAAGGCTCCGGAAGACTACTTGGCACGACCAATGTAGGTGCTTTGGCTCACGCGATTCAAAACCAAGTGACCGATCGAATCTATGGGGTCAATCAAATCGGGCAAGTTCAATGTATTCGCCCAACTGGCGAAGTATTTCCGAAGCTAGTGAAGCCTGTCAAAATTTCGGTCACCGAGCAAGGCACAGCCGGAATGGGTGGCACCCCAGCAGATCCAAACGCTACGAGCCCATTTGATCCTGCCGCTGGCGGAGCAACTGATCCGTTTGGAACAGGCAACGGCGGCGGGACTGATCCCTTTGGCGGTGCGGGTGGTTCTGATCCATTCGGCGGCGATGCCGGTGGAGATCCATTTGGTGGAGGGGGTGACGGCTCCATGACCGACCCGTTCGGTGGAGCTGGCGGCTCGGATCCATTCGGTGGTTCCGGCAACTAGGCTGTCATCCGAGAAGAATCGAATAAAGAAACCCAGGTTGTGATGCCTGGGTTTTTTGCTGGAATCAGCTCGTTTTCGGTGGATCGCTCGATCTGCTTGCCCGCTCGGTTACTTCAGCCACTGATCTGTTGCGTTGATTGCACCCTCAAATTCCGAAGGCTCTATCTCCATGGTGGTTCGTGCGGCCAGAATGGCTTGCATCCGTCCTTCGGTGA
This sequence comes from Planctomycetota bacterium, assembly GCA_039030255.1. Classification (GTDB taxonomy): domain Bacteria; phylum Planctomycetota; class Planctomycetia; order Pirellulales; family Pirellulaceae; genus Aureliella. The sequence continues at coordinate 4,017 of JBCCEO010000631.1, forward strand.
CCTGTCCGTCCGCACCAGCCACAGCAAACATTGCTTGTAGCATTAGGAGCTTTTCTTCGTGCATCCTGCGACTTGCGGAAGTTGCCAAGAAGCTGAGTACGGACAAGCGATGTTGCTGCACTTGCGAGCAAGCATTTCCCAGCTGATCTCGCGAGAGGGCACGGTCGGTCATGTTCTCAAAGATGCGTTGGGCAACGTCGATTTCTCCTTCCGTGACATGCCCGTCTTCCACCATCATCAACGCGATAACGTGCAGCAGGTCATGTTCGAAAGTTGGCTCACTAGACTTGTTCGACGCATCTCCCTCGCTAGCCGGCGTGTCGCTTGTCAGCATATGATTTGCCAGCACAATCGGTTCGAAAGCTTCTCGACAAGATTGGCACTCCACGAACTCCTGAAGGCCGCCGATGGGAATGACTGGGATGAAATAAAGGGTCAGGAAGGGACGCGTGGTTTTGAGTCGAAAGTTTTGATTGGCATCGCAGTGTGGGCAATGGAACACGCCTTTGAGCCGCGTGCTCGACCAATTCATTGTGCCAATCAAAAGCATGTAAGATCAGTCGCAGAAAAAAGGGTGGCTATTCGCAACGCTTCCCAGGAGCCGCGATGTGAAGATGATAGGTTAACTGACAATGGCCTGTCCATTCTCCTTGTGGTTGTTTTAGCTTCGCTTTCCCAAGTCTAATTCCTCAATGTTCCTTTGCGATGAATTTGCCTGAGCCGACTTTCTCCGACATTCCTGAGGTCGTCTGGAGCAAGTTCCTGCGGCATTATTCTGCAAAAGTCGTTTGGCGCGCGACAGTTGGGTTTTCTCAGTCTCGCGTGTTTCGCTGCAAAGCCGAAGGTCAAGAGTATTGCCTGCGCAGTTGGCCAAAGCAAACTTATGCGTTGGAGCGATTGGAGCAAGTGCGTCGAGCGGTTGGTCAAACGCATGCTGCTGGCCTAATCTGCCTTCCGAAGTATTTTCCTACAACTGAGGGAGGGTTTTTTCTCGACGCAGGTGATTCCTACTGGGAGCTGTGCGAGTGGTTGCCAGGAAAGGCAGACTATCTTGGAAATCGATCTCCAGAAAAGCTCAGCGCCGCCATGGAGA
>JBCCEO010000632.1:0-5098 GCA_039030255.1 Planctomycetota bacterium
CCTCGATGAAACTCTACAGCATACACAAACGACTCAGCATTCTCATACCGTCTTGATCGGCGGCGAATCGGGCGTTGGCAAAACCGCTTTGCTTCGCGAGTGGTTGCGAAGTTTGAAAGTACCCAATTACCTTGTTCTGCGTTTACGCTGCTTTCGGCAAGATAGCACACCGCTGCGATTGCTGAATGGATTGGTGCAAGAATTAGTTCAAGTACTCAGTCTGTTGCCTCCTTCCACCTGGAAGGACTCCTTTGATGAACACATTGATGGAATAAGTGCTTCCTTTCCTCAAGCGAGGCAGCTAGTCGATAAGGGTATTAACCCAGGCTTGAAGTCGGGTCCGGGTCGAACCTACTCGATCGAGAATGAGAATCGGGCAACGCGTGATCTGAGGAAATGGCTGATCCAATTGAATCGTCATTTCCCGGTTTTGATGGTCATAGACGATGCACAGTGGGCCGATAAAAGAAGTTTGGTTTGGCTAGCGGAATTGGCCCAGCACAAAGAATTCGCCGGTACTTTCATATTGGTCGATGAGGGAATGAATGCAAGCGATGAAGACTCCTCAGAAAATGATTACGTAGAACAGATAATGCAGTCGGCCATTCAGGCGAAAGTCGATCCTCATGATGCTGAGTCCCCGACAGCACCTTGCAAGTCCATGCAGCGCGTAACCGTTCCGGCATTAACGGAAAATCAATCTCGACAGTTGCTGACACATTGGCGAGAAGGAATAGACTTTAGCATTTCAAAATCAATCCTCGACAATATCGTGGAGCGTTCTCATGGTAGTCCCTTCTTACTGCGAGAATTTTTCCAAACCTTTGTGCATTACAGCAAGCGTGGATCTATCACGGAAGAGCTTTGGTTAGCCGAAAATCCCGCGAGCAACAGTTTGCGTAGCAGGCTGAGTCTGCTGCCTAAACACGTAGAGAGCATTCTGCACTATCTGGCAATCGTTGATCACCCACTTCGGTTTCATCAAGTAAAGACCGCTGCCAGGATTAAACCCAAGGAAATGCAGCCGGCCATCAATTTGCTCGAATCTCAAGGCTGGATTTCCTCGCGAATGGTTGATGGCGTACAGACAATTGAAATCGCTCATGAGAAATTTCGTCGCGCGATCGTCTCGTCGTTACCCAAAGATCGTTTGCAGCGTCGCCACTTTCATTTGGCAAAAATGCTGGCGGGTAGCACTCCTCCACCTTGGTCGCGAATGGCTGAACACTATTGGGAAGCAAACCAATTTCGTGAGGCTGCTGCTTGCTACCTTCAAGCTTCTCGCAAGGCGGCTCAAGCTGCTTCCTACGCCCAAGCATTGGAGTATTTGGAGCGCGCAAACCATAAGGCCGCTACACGCACTGCGGAAGAAATCCGACAGGTCAGGGAATTGGAAGCGGACTGTTTGGGAGGCGCAGGAAACTCACTTCGCTCAGCTCTGATCTATGATGAGCTTCGACTATCAGCAACGAACGACGACACGAAATTGCTTTTCGAATGCAAAGCCGGCGAGCAGTTGATTCGAGCTGGACAGCTAGACCGAGCTGTTCAACATCTCGGCTCAGTGCTCGAGAAGTTAAATATAACACGTCTAAGTCGCGATTTACTGTCTCAAATTGGCTTGCGAAGTCGTTTACTGCGTGAAGCCACGAAATCTCGCAAGACCTCTAATGTTCATGAAAATCAACCACTCAGTAGACTTTACAAAACACTGAACCGTCTCGGTGTACCTCTGACTATTTTGGACGATCAGTATGGTCCTGAGCTAATTGTGCGCATGAAGAAGCTGACTGATAGCATGGGCTCGGAGGCAGACCGCGCCATCGCACTTATCCACCTAGGTACATTATTGGCAGGCCGTGGTGGAATTCTCTTCAAACGTGGTATTTCTTTATTGCTTGATGGCCGCAAACTGGCCCAATCTTCCAACAATGTAACTGCACTTGCTCTGTTTCATTTCTGCTGGCTGATTCTGCAAGTTCAATATGGCAAGCTCAAAGGCATTTCTCGCCGTGCGGTTAAAGTGCAATATCTAATGGACCGCGAATCGCGAAATATGAATTGGGAGATCCAATTCATGCGCTGGTGCATGACAACTTACTATTGGTACGGAATGAAATTCGAAGAAGGAAGGCAATTTATTTGGCAGGCTCGTCAAAGTGCTGACGAGCGTTCCGATTCAATGGCTCAGTTCTTGATGCGCTCAGGCAACGCTTTCTTGCCCGAGTTGATGATTGACGACACCACGACAGCTCGTGAATCGCTCGCTTTTCAATCAGCTAATATTGCCACCCGAAGATTTCAAACTCCATGGTTTTTTCATTGGATTAACAAGATCCAATTAGGCCTCTATCAAGGCGACATCCAACACGTACAAACACAATTAAATCAGGATTGGAAGCGATTGACGAAATCCATTGTGTTCCAGACAAACTATTATCGATTCGCCGCGCTCAATATTCGACTGTGCTTTCAATTACTGAAACTGAAATCATCTACTAATAAAAAAAACGCTGCCGAGGCGTTCGCTACGGCAGAAAAGATATCTCAACTCGAATCCAGTGCCTTCAAGTGGTATGGCAAAGCTCATCCGCTTGTCATCAACTCGTTTTTAGGCAAGATTGCTCCCGCATCGGATTGGTTGGAGTCGATCGACGCGCTTGAATCTCTTGAACATCGCATGTTTGCCAATGCTCTACGTTGGCATGTTCAAATTCACTTCCCAGAGTTGGCTACTACATCAAGCGCGCGTGCAGCATTTGTTGAGCAAGGATGTGTTGCACCTGAAAAGCTGATGAATATCATACTGCCACTGCCACCACGTAGTAGTGATGAAAAGTAACGTACTCTATGCACCGTTTCGAACATATTCGACATCGTCCTCCGAGTCCGCTGGTAAAGACCCGAGAGATCATACTGGTCATAAGCCCCTTGCGTAGCAGCGTAAATCTGAGCCGGATGGTCCGCTTGGCGGGCTGCAGTGGAATTCAGCGGATTGTGCATTGCGGCACTAGTAAAGTGGATCGGAATATCGCGCGGCAAGCCATTGAATATGTGCAATTGGAGACACGGCGCTCCTTAGTGCCCCTTCTTTCGAAATTGAGAACCCAAGGATTCTGCCTCGTGGGGCTTGAGCAAACGACGAATTCGCAATTGTTGACCGAATTTGAATTCCAGCGCAAAACGGCATTGATAATTGGCTCTGAGCGAGAAGGACTTTCTCAAGAGGCCTTAGATCAACTCGATGCAGTGGTAGAAATCCCGGTCTTCGGGCAACCAGCCAGTTACAACGTGGTAACTGCGACCACGATGGCTGTCTATGAATACTGCCGCCAATTTCCTGAAGGTTAAAAGAAAAACAGGCACATGGAATTCATGGCCTGTTGTGTTTGTGTTTTTCAAGGGGAGGTTTCGGAATTAATTCTTCCGATACTGGCTGCTAGAGCATCTTTGATAGAAGAGCACATAGGTCAGCTGTTCGGCAGCTATAGCCCCATTCGTTGTCGTACCAGCTAACAACCTTGGCCAGCTTGCCGTTATCACCCAGAACTTGTGTAAAATCTGCAGCGAAGATTGAGCTGTGTGGATCATCGATGATGTCCGCACTTACCAATGGATCTTCGCTGTAGCACAAGACACCCTTGAGTGGGCCTTCGGCGGCTGCTTTAATTGCCGCATTGATGTCTGCCGCTGAAGCTTCCTTCGCTAGATTTGTTGTCAGGTCAACCACACTGCCTGTCGCCACGGGAACTCGCATCGCGATACCGGTCAACTTGCCTTGTAGTTCAGGAATAACTAAGCCAACGGCTTTGGCGGCACCTGTTGATGTTGGAATGATATTTTGAGCTGCTCCACGAGCACGGTATGGATCTTTGTGGGGCTGATCCTGTACGTTTTGGTCGTTCGTATATGCGTGAACGGTGGTCATCAGACCACTTTCAATACCAAAAGTTTCGTGCAACACCTTGGCAACTGGTGCTAAACAGTTGGTCGTGCAACTTGCGTTCGAAATGCAATTCATATCTGCATTCAACTTGTCATCATTGACTCCAATAACGCAAGTTAGGTCGGCACCGTCCTTAGCTGGAGCGCTAAGCACGACTTTCTTGGCACCTGCTTCCAAGTGAGTGTCATAGCCTGGCTTTCCCCCAACAGCTCGGCCAGTGAAGATTCCTGTGCTTTCAATCACGATATCAATGTTGTGATCTTTCCAAGGCAGGCTGGCAGGATCGCGTTCGGCCAAAGCCAAGATTTCTTTGCCATCGACTACGAGGTGACTATCTGTCGAGCTGACATCCCCAGGATAACGTCCGTGAATGCTGTCATATTTCAAAAGTGTCGACAACATTTTATTGTCAGTAAGATCATTGATGGCCACGACTTCGAATTCGCTACTGCGTGCCATGAGATTGCGAAATGTCAGTCGTCCGATCCGACCGAAACCATTAATTGCGACTCGAATTGCCATTGAATTCTCCTAGGACTGGTTGAGGGGCATTTGTTGGGCTTCTTGGCTAGAAGTTCATTGCCCGAGTAATGTGATTTGCGGAGGATAGTATCCGTCCTGGTTTTTGTCCCCTTAGTGGGCGAAGATTATACTTTTGGCACTCGATAGCGGCAACGAGTAACGACGATTCCCGAAAAACGGGGCGATCTTCACCGCTAAGTCAAGCTTGTGTACTTGTGGGAACCATTAGAGGCAAATGTCGTTGCTGGCTGCTCTCTTTCGTGGCGGTTCCTTACTCCCCAAGCTCCCGATGTCGTACGAAGTCGTACCCGTCTCTTTGATTTGGCGCCTTAATTGAGAACAAATGGTCCGTCCATTATGGCAACTGCCCCCAGGAACGAGTCGAGAATCCTGGGACTACCTGCAATCTGAAAAGATCGCCAGCGATTACGAGCAATTTCTCTCAGGCAACCCGCTACTCGAACTCGACTTACGACTTGTACATCGTCAGGTCGAGCAATGCTTGAAAAGGAAGTCTTCTCAGCAGCCTTTACGGATCGTCGCACCCTCACCCAGGGGCAGGGCACCGTCATCCCCGGCTTCTCACGGCGCGGTCTCGCGATCCGCATCGAGAACTCGAGCCCGGTGATC
>JBCCEO010000633.1:0-5098 GCA_039030255.1 Planctomycetota bacterium
CTCGCAGACTTGGACCCAAGTTTCCAGCCTTTCCGGACAGCGAAACAGAATTGAAACCAATCGCCAAACAGCGGTCTACGACGCTATAGCATCAGTTGAAGCGATTTGGCACCAGTACGAAGGTGGACTCAATGCCATCGCAACCGACCAACAACTGAAGTACGCTGGCGAATTCAAGATCCGCCGTCCTGGTGAAGGAATCATCACTTCAAAGCTAGCCGACAAAATCATTCCGATTTTTGATATGACCGTCGGCATATTACTGATCCTGGGACTCTTGACACCACTGGCCAGCTGGGCTGCTGCTCTGTTTTTAATCAGTGTCGTGCTTTCTCAGATGCCTGGATTTGAAGGCAGTACGCCGACTTACTTCCAAGCCGTCGAAGCCTTGGCCTGCATTGTGCTTGCCTGCAGTGACGCCGGACGTTACGCAGGGCTTGATTTCTTGGCCTGGTCGTACTGGCAGAACAAGAAGAACGAAGAGCCCCAAGAAGAGGCCGTCGAGGCTACCGCTTAGCAAGACCATACTTCGCAACATACCAAACCAACCACCTTATTCGTTGCGATTAATTAACCAAACTGCAACGCAACTTATTTCCGAAGATGAGGATCACAAATGCTTGCTCTGAGTCCAGAACAAAAGCAAACCGGTAAGGATAACTTCAATGAGGCCGTAGGCGTCACGCGACGGGATTTCATTAAGGGCGTCGCAGCTTCGGGTGCCATTTCCGGTGCTGGCCTGGGTGCCATGTACTTCGGCTATGGGAAAGTACAGGATCCGGTGCGAGTCGGCATTATTGGAACTGGCGACGAAGGCAACGTGCTCATCGGTGGTTGCACTCCCGAGTACGTTCAGATCAAAGCGATCGCTGACATTCGCCCAAGTAGCATTTACCGAGCCTTCCACGGTGATTGGGCGAGCCCAGCAGCCCTAGACGCTCGCCCCGGAATCATCAAGCAATATGGCTACAGTTCGGAGAAAGAGGCGCTTAACGACGTCACGATTTACAACCAAGACAATGGCGGCATCGAAGCCTTGCTTGAAGATGACTCCATCGAAGCCGTCATCATCGCTTTGCCACTCTTTTTGCACGCACCCATCGCGATTCAAGCCATGAAGCGTGGTAAGCATGTGCTGACCGAGAAACTGATGGCCCACAACGTGGCTCAGTGCAAGGCCATGGCTCGTGCCGCTCGCGAATACACCGAGAAGCAGGGCAATATCTCCACAGGCAATCCGTTGCACCTAGCAACGGGACACCAACGCCATTACAGCGTGCTGTACGACGACGCCGTACACATGCTTCGCTTCGGTCTACTCGGGCAGTTGCATCACATTCGCGCTCAATGGCACCGCGGAAACTTGCCGGGACGAGATAGCTGGCAGATGCCGCTTCCTGGTGGTGAAAATGGTGTCGACCGAATCATGGATCAGCTCGGAGTCTTCCAAGAGCAACTCGCCAAAGCGAAGAAACCCGGCGACATTGAGAAACTTCGTAACAAGGTCGAACAGTGGAAGTGGTGGAACGCCGACAAAGACGTTTTGGCCGCCGAGCATGGCTATGAAGACATCAAGCTTGCAGACGGCCGCGTTCGCTCCGCGATGGAAGAACTTTGCCGCTGGAGACTTTGGGAACGCACCGGAGGCGGCCTAATGGCCGAACTCGGTAGCCACCAGTTGGACGCTGCGACAATCTTCTGTTCAGCGCTTCGCCAAGACGGCAAGAAGGCTCATCCTCTGACGGTGCATGCCGTCGGCGGACGTCACATCTTCCCAATGGACCGTGATGCGGAAGATCACGTCTACTGCATGTTTGAATTCCCTGGACCAGAGTACGATTCGCGCTTCGATGTAGGCTACTACAACAAGGCGATGAACTATCCTCCATTGAACCAGAACATCCCGGATCACGCCGAAGATCCAAACAAGAAAATCGTGGTTACCTACTCCACGATTAATGGAAATGGCTACGGTGGGTACGGCGAAGTCGTCATGGGAACCAAGGGAACCTTGGTGCTCGAGCGTGAAAAGGAAATCATGCTCTACAAAGACGCCAACACCTCTGCCAAGATCAGCGTGAAGAAAGAAAAGGAAAACTACCAGCTCGATAAGCAGGCTAGCGGAAACTACGCCGCTGCCGCCGTGGTTCAAACTCGTGAAAATATCAGCCGAGGTTACACCGAAGAAATCGAACACTGGGCATATTGCATCCGCAATCCTGACCCAGAGAACAAGCCGCGTTGCTATCCTGAGGTCGCTATGGCTGACGCGGTAATCGCACTTTCAACCAACGTTGCCATGGATCGCGGTGCTCGCGGTAATGCTGGATTCGTCAAGTTCGAAGAAAGCTGGTTTGACCGCGACTCGGATGAAACTCCAGATGGCTCTGACGTGAAGAAAGAGATCAGCGAACTCGAAAGCTACAAGATTGTCTAATCGCTGCGTAGCTTTTTACTGATACCACGAGCGAACTCGAAGGATTTTCGAGTTCGCTTTTTTTTGAGCCACCCCGATAGGCGGCAAAAACGCAACTCAACTCTAGCTACTCTCCCTCCTGCGAAGCAGGTTCTCGACGGAGAGTCGGGCTATGCGGCCCGGAGAGCGGCTGTGTTGTTTTTCAAGCTGTTTTTGGATTTTTCCACGGTTGGTCTTCCGGAAGACTTCTTCGCCCCTTTCGCGCCGCCATGCCCGCAGCGGTTCTTCTAGCAAAGCACGCGAAGCTGGTTCTACTTCTTCAGCTTCAGATATCCTCGTGGCAAGTCTCTACTTGGCCGCGCGAGCTTGTTACGAAAGAATCCTCCCGACTGCATGGCAGAGGTGGGCGGCGAGGCGGACCAGCCTCCGAATGGTAATGTCGGCTTCGGAATTGCGTTACGCGGCCCAGCTTGCACCTTCATCGGCAAAAGCTGCTCCAAGAAAGCGGCGATGCGAAGCTGTCTGGTAAAGGGTGCTGAGACGACGAGCAACCACCGATCAGTGCGTTCGAAAATCGTCATGCTGCCTATCCCACCATTTGTCAGCCAGCTGTCCGGATCGACGTGCATGGCTATGTTGTTCAGCAAGTTGTCAAAATCATAGCTGCTATCGGCACGCGACTCGGCGATCTCATAAACTTGAATGACAGGATCTGATTCCGCGTCATCCTGCGAAGTAATGGTCAGCACGCCGTGACGAAAATGAATAGTTAACTCCAATTCTTCCAAAGCCATAATCAATTGTGTTGAAACTCTTCCTCGAACAGCAACACCAATTGGCGTATCTGGATCCACTCCGAGCAAGTCTAACTCCATGCGATCTAGATGCGTCGGAATAAATGATTTCATGGATCGTGCCATGTCTTCCACAGTCATCCCTTGCTTGACAATCTGGGTGTTCGAAGCAAGAAACTGCAGGACTTTTTGTTCCTCGGTCGGACTCTGATTCCAATCAATCATCCTTGAGTTCAGTTTTCCCGTCAGAAGGTATGGTTGCTGCGGCTCATTGCACCCGAAATTGCCGACCGATAGCCGCTGCGCCGCCTTTTTCTGCTGAGCAAGTGTGGCAGGAAGCTGCGCAAAAATGCAACACGCGAGGCAAATTGAAACTCTGAAGTTGAGCAATCGCCGACTCATCGAAGCTCCTTTACGAATAATTCGTTACACCTAGTCGAGTTAATGGCCCGACGCCTAACTCCTGCCTTTACTTCTAGCAATCGACTAGCAAAACTTGGGCCAGAGCATGAATTCTTGTGCCAAATTGATTTTCAATCTACTTCGGTCTAAAGTTTGCATGAGAAGTTTGTAATTGAATTTGCAAGCTAAAATAACAATAAATAGTTTCCGAGACTTGATCGTACAAATTGCGAGGTGATTTATGCAACCAGGGAAGCGAGGCAAAACTCTTCTATTTCTCCTGTTCGTGCAGTCTATTTTCTCCGCTTCGGCTCGAAGTCAGGAGAAATCTCCCAAAGAGAATGAATTGAAACTCAAGTCGATTCAGTTCTACTCCTCCGGCATGGCAAATTTCAGTTATCAGGCAGAAGTTCGATCAGAAAGTGTGCTGAGCTTTCTTGTGCCAACCTCGAAGGTGTCCGACGCGCTGCGAACAATCTCGGTTAACGATCCGTCGGGCGGACTGGAGTCGATTTTAGTCCTACCAAATGAGAGCTCAGTCCCTCAGCCCAACAGTATCACCGACACCGTGGACGCCTCTTCGCGTATTGATTTGTTACTTTCCTTTCGAGGAGAAAAGATCGAGTTGGATCTCAAATCGGGGAAACGCATTCAAGGCCAACTCCTATCCGTTGAAAACTCGTTGGAGCCGCTCGGTGAAGCAATGACCGAACGCGTTCGCGTCAGCCTACTTTCGGAGTCTGGAGTGGAATCAACTCTGCTCGGAGAAATCCGTTCCTTTCGTTGCGTCAATACTAAGGTTCAGAAGAAGCTGAAGCGTGCGGCGGAAGCAATGCGGCAAAAATCAGAAGCAAACACGAGCGGTAATAGCAGTGTGGCACTTTCCAAGATTGAGGTCCATCTTGCCGGCAAAGATGCACGCGAGGTGCTTATATCTTGGATGCAAGCGATGCCAATTTGGAAGTGCAGTTATGTGCTCGACGAAGACTCCATGCGCATGCACATTGTCATCGACAATCCCACCAACCAAGACTGGGAAGATGTCGAAATCGTGATCGCCGATGGCCGGCCGATTGCGTTTGACGTCAATATGCACCAGCAGGTCCGGTTGAGTCGCCAGCGTTTACAACTACCAGTCGGCTTGCCCGGTCTACCGCCCATGTTTGCAGAACAGAATAGCTTTCAAAATCAGATACCCGAACCGGAGCAAACAGCAAGCAACGCACCCTTTGGCTATTCTGGGGCCGGTTACGGCGGAGGCGGTTACGGAATGGGCGGCTACGGAGGCTACGGCGGTGGCATGGGAGGCGGAATGGGAGGAATGGGCGGCGGGATGACAGGCGGAATGGGAGGCATGGGCGGAACCTTCGGCGGCGAACCGGACGATGCCAATTCAAATGCGGCCCCACAGACCACCTTGCCATATCCTTCGAACCTCTCTTTGGTTGTCTCAGATCCGCAGAGCTCAAGCTTGGCCTTTCAAAAG
>JBCCEO010000634.1:0-5095 GCA_039030255.1 Planctomycetota bacterium
AAAGAATTTCCTGTTTTTTGCAAAATGATTTCCCCTTCAGCATGCTGTGTCCGCATTTAAGCACGCGATTTCCTTACAAATAATTTCCTGCTTTTTGCAAAATGATTTCGCCTTCAGCGTGCTGTGTCCGCATTTAAGCACGCCCCAAGCACATTTGAACGCAGAACGTGAAATTGGACGCAAATAATCGCGAAAAATGTCGCTGGCATGAAGTTCAATCTTTAGGAGAGACTCCCTTCATCCTGGGCACGAACGCGATTTAGTCGTGTGCTTTCAAAGTCTTCAAAACTTTTTCTCAGAAAGCTGCGGGGCTACAAGACAGTAGATGCATGTACTGGATAAAGGCGGCTACTTCGGTCGCCCATCGACATCCGATACAAGGAATCTTCCGATGAAAACGATCAATACTAACAGCATTGTTGCACTGGTCGCGATGCTCGCCCTTTTCACAAACACGGCCAACGCTCAGCCACGAAACCACCCGCCGATTGCGGCCGTTGTGGACGCATTTGATAATGTTCCTGTGGACATGTTGCACTCAGAGATCGACTTGGGCGAATTCCCGAACCACGGAGCCTTAGATATCGGTGAACACTATCAGGGGATCATAGAACACAAAGGGGTCCTTTACCTAAGCTCCTCGTTCAAGGAGCAAGGGAGGATCGCGGTCGTTGCCAACATCGACTATTCTTGGCATGCAGTCGATGCTATTCACGTGCCCGAATACTGGCATCTTGGAGGTATGGACATCTCCGGCGATTACCTCGCAGTAGCTGCGCACGACGATTACATCGGAGCCGTCCTTATCTATAATGTGAAGGATCCGCTGCAGCCAACGCTTGTCTACGCCCAGCAATTTCGAAATAAAGTTGGCGCTGTCGGCATGACGTTGGGAGCGAATGGCAGAATGCAATTGGCTGTGACCGGAGGTCCTAACGCAACAATCGACTTCTATGAATCTGGATTGCAGCGTTTTGGGGACCCAGAGTTCAAGTTTCAGTACCTGGGAACTGCAAGTCACCTGCTGAACCCGCTGCAATCCCTGGCGTTCATCACTCAAAACGATGGTGAGCTTTACCTGATTGGCATGGCTAACTCGAACACTTTTATCGACAGTGGACTCCCATTTCGCAATGACTTCATGGCACTCATGCGGGTCGATAACTGGGAAGTAAACCACTTCAACTGGGGTGCCGAAAGTACCCGCCGAGAATACTACCTCAGCTTATTACGCTACAAGAAAATGAAAACGGCAGTCAATCCGGAAGACTTCAACGTTCAGCGGCAACCGAATTTCGCGGGCGGTGGTGGCGTCGCCGTGACGCAGGGCGGCCAATTGGAGGTGTGGGCTGCTGCTCATGGCGGTGACATGGTTCAACATGATCCGACTGTTCTTATCTCCACAACGAGCGGGCAAGGGCTATTCAATTGGGGGGCACCAGAAGACTAGCGGCTAGACCAAGAAAGAGTGGTAAGATTAACGATGGTCCCGCGTCTGCAAAACGGAATGCAGATTCGGGCCATCTTGAGGTCATTTAGGTAAACCTGATCTCCTTTAACGCATCCAAAAGTTTGCCTGCGATTCAAGCCCTCAACAATCTGAAGTCTTGGAAGCAGATTCCAGATTGCTTGTCAAACGATTATCCTTTCAATTTATTGACTCGAATGGAAAGGTGCATTCAATGCTTGGAGTAGAGTTCACTACTCGCAATGTTCTGACGATTTGCCTCGCTTGTCTCCCGACTTGCATTTTTGCTTAAGAAGATGGCGATGATTCTTCCGGCCAAGTTGAAACTCAAGAACAGGATGGTGCACCTGCCACACGAAACCTGCTCGAGAATGGAAGCATGGAGCAGCTTCAGAGTGGCGCCGCTCTGCCTTGGGAATTCCCTTCTATGCTGCAGGACGCTGGCTATGAGATTCAAGTTTTTTTGATCGTGAGCAACCGTTCGACGGGGAAGTGTGTATTCGGATCGACTCTCGCGAGGCTGATACAGCCAAGTCTCCGTTTGGACTGTTCAATCAATACTTGAGTGCTGAAGATTTTCGGGGCAAAAGGATTCGTTTTCGGGCGGCAGTCCGTACGGAGAATGCTGCCAATGGCCGTGCTCAGCTTTGGCCGTGCTGAAATGCGGACACAGCACGCTGATAGGGAGAACGATTGAAAGCGGACACAGCATTCCGTTGATGAGTAAGGATAAATGCGGACTGCTGTGTCCGGTGTAGGGGAAAAAGGAAGGTCGGGGCTTAGAATTAGCGGCTGAGCCAGAAAGTTGGCGAGACTGCGTGGGAAGTAGCTAATTGCAGCTCTATTTTTCGGAAGCTGGCGCAAAGAGAGGACGTTGTGCGATAGAATTCGCGTCGTTGCAACTGGAGTTTTGAAGAAAGGCCGAGGCTAGCCCGTTTGGAAAGCTTCTTTCAGTTTTGCTCGGACACGATGGCGGGCGTTACTTTTGCGAGTTCGCGCATTTGCAACTTCATGCGGGCGGCCTGCGACATTGTGATAGAGAGTGGCAAAGTTCTCAATCAGGCACTGCCAGCTCTCAGTACTCAGCTTAATACGCTCAAAAATTGGCGGCAATTCAGACGGAGTACTTCCACTCTTTCCGGCAGTAGTGATCCGAGCTAAGATCAGATGCGGACACTGCACATTGTTCAAGAGCAACGATAAACGCAGACTGCTGTGTCCCGCCAGGGAGCACGCAGGTGCATTGAAATGCATAGTTTGAAAACCCAAAAAAAGCCCGCTCCGCGCTTGCCCCACCCAGCCAAGCTGAACGAACGATCTATCAATAAGACAAGCATTGCGATCGTTCGCAGTCCGTTATCCGACTGAATTAAAACGACTCAAGACATATGAAACTGAGATACTTATTAGTCATTTCGATATTTTGCGGCGGTTGCAGTCAAGGCAATCCAACTGCGCAAGCGCCCTTAGACTCAATACAGGGTTCTGTTTCGACCACGGAATCTGTATGGAGCGATGGCCCCGGAAATGGAAGCGTGTCATCGATACGTGGTGAACAGATTACGCTGACGGCGCAGAAGTGTGACTTTTATAGCGTCGTACACCATATTTGTGACATCTACGAGGTGAATTGCGCAGTGCGGCCTGCATCGCTAGTAAATCGCGAGGTCACACTGCAAATGGGTGGAAGTGATGCCCAGAGCACATTCACGCGACTCGCAGAGATCGCTGGGATGGAGTGTAATCAGAAATCTGACAAGCATTGGTTGTTGTGTATGCCCAATTCTGATGGTACGCAGGAAGAGTTGATACGAATGTCCGACTATTGAGATCATATGCGGAAACAGCACATGGTTGATGTCGCCAAAGAACTGGGCGGGTAGAATCACGCACTGGTGGAAAAAATCAACTCTAGGGCTTGGCTGCGCAACGCCGCTTCGGGTGCACCCGGGTGAGAATTCGATGTTTGGCCACAACCCTGGCTTGGTATACTCAGCGGAACGTATGCGCGCATCTATTCTGTTCATGATGGCCTGACGTTGTATGATCTTTGAAGAAAAGGAAAGCATTTGGGATTCAAACGTCACGAGGATTTTGACTACCAAGACGGAGTCATCGTTGCGCTTGCCCATCCGCAGCACTTCAACGTTTGGCTCGATGATGGTCGTCACATTGTGGCACTGCTACCCAAGAGCACAATTCGGCGTCTCGGTTGCCTGTTGGGAAATCTTGTGGGGTGGCGCGTAGTTGTGAAAATTTCCGATCCTCCCCGGATCGTTGACATGACGACACCAGATTCGGGTGCGTCTTTCGAAACTTGATACTGATTTGCCGCTCAAGTCCACCTGCTGGTTTTTATGGTGAGGCCTGATGCTCCACGTCGTCAATCGCGAAGCAACAGAACGACATCTTCTGCGACTGATGGAGTCCTCCGGGCGGCAGGAGAAGGCGCCGGCGGCTGGAACGGTCCGATTTGCCCTTTGTAAATTCGCCGGACAGAACCCTCGATCGTACCCGACCTCGGCTTCGCCGATTAGCACATCAAAACCAAACGTCCGAGACGGGCAAATCGGGCCGTTATCGGGCAGAGGCAACATAATAAGACCATGAGCATCTTATTCTCAGGAGAAGGTCACAAATGAGCACCGCCGCAAGATGTCCGGCGTGTTCATCCACTGTTCAGCCGTCGACGTTGCGGCGTTTTGTTGGCGTTTGCCGACGATGCTTCAAGTAACCCCGAACTGATCGAAATTGCTTCATGGGTTTCGGGTTGTTTCAATGCTTGCAATTGTCGCAGCGTTCGTTTGCGATGCGTATATTCGTAATGCCGAAGCAGTTGGTAAATCAGTTCGTGTACACTGGTTACTGGCTTCTGCATACAACATTTTCGGGTTGCCTGGTGTACGGCTTGTTTGCATTGCTAGTTGGACCTCCTTTCATGATTTCCCTGAGATCGATGGTGCGCTGGAGAAAATCTCATCAACGCAATGAGGATGCTGCGTTTGCCTGCGTTTGCGCAATCGAGAGAGAGCCGATAACCATGGCCGCTAGAGAGACCGTGCAAAACTCTGGGGTGAATCCGTACCCATCGTTCAGTTTGCGATTCTCCCGTAACTTTGCAAGCGGCAAAGATGAGGGAAGCAATTATGGAGGTTGGTTTGATCGATACGCTTGAGAACGATTCGAATGAGAGTACCCGGTCTGAAAAGCAATCTTATTCGCTCCGCACGCTAATGTTTTCCACTGCGTTGATCGCTTGGATTTTGGGTGTAAACAATTGGCTCGGGGAGCCCTATGGTTGGTTGACGGCTATTCCATTAATCATTGGGCTGCCGGTGTTCATACTCCGGCCAATGTCATTCCGGGGCGGAATCATTGGTTTTGTCTTTTTTGCCTTGATTGGCGAGTTTTTCATAATTGGCTGGAACAAGTCGGACCC
This sequence comes from Planctomycetota bacterium, assembly GCA_039030255.1. Classification (GTDB taxonomy): domain Bacteria; phylum Planctomycetota; class Planctomycetia; order Pirellulales; family Pirellulaceae; genus Aureliella. Next base: position 4,908 of record JBCCEO010000634.1, read on the forward strand.
GCAATACTTGCCTTGCTTGGTTACCGTTGGCGGTTACGGTCTTTGCTGCGCGGCAGGCATTCACGCTTGCTTCCTCGGACTCCGATTCTTGGGCAGCGCCGTAAGCGTTTTGGCAGTTGCCGCCTTCGCAATCGTTCTGATCACAGCCTAGCCGATTTGGCAAAGAACAATAAACACTATATTCGCAG
>JBCCEO010000635.1:0-5088 GCA_039030255.1 Planctomycetota bacterium
ATTCAGGTCATCTGGATAAAAGGTCATTATATATACTTATGAATACCTTACCTCCAGCTACATTAATAGAATTAGCAAATATTAAAAATAAATCAGACCATCGGCGTATCCTATTAAGCGAGAATAGACAGGCGTTGGCCAATTGGATTTTTGAAGGCCTCTACGATCACGCCATTAGTGAATCAAATGAGCATATTACAGCCCCTTAGATCTGAATGATCGATCCGTCCCAATATCGAAATCTGCCCCTCTTCATTGATGATGCCGATGTCGTCGGTTGAAATGAATCCACAGGAATCAACATTGGCTAAGTCAACGATATTTATCCTACCAGGCCTTCCATTTTGGACTTGTTCAAAAGGATCAGATAATTCTGTCAATATTATCTTCATCCTGCTATTGAACTTATAAAAATTACATCCTAAAGAGTATAATTGAGATAAGCACTCTGTCATTCCGTACTCTCCCTTGATGGTCTTGATTTCTAAATTCTTCATCATAATAGAGTCCACGAGATCACTCGACATTTCCTTCCTCCTTCCCTTCATTCCTCCAGTTTTGATAATCGTCAATTTATCCCAAGCTCTAAAGCCATTCAATTCTAACAAGTCAAGTAATGCATAGGTAACTCCTATGAGAAAAGTCTTTTTATTCTCTCTCGATAGAGCCTGCATGGTTGTAATGAGCCGATCATATTCATTTAAATAGAAAGCACTTCGACTATCGTGACTCGTGTCAACTAGAAACTTACACATGGCAATGAGCGAACTTCCCTGAAGCTCTAAATAGGATGGAAGAAGGCATAAAAAACAAATATCTTCAGGGGACCCAAAGTGGGTTTCGAATATTTCCTTTGTATTCTGAAGATATAAATCCAGACTTCTAATATGGTGGGAGCTAAAACCTTCTTTTGTAGTTCCTGAACTTGTAAATATGGTCTCCGTCTCCCAAACTCCAGTTTTTATTTCAAAATTTTTAAAAAACGAAATAGGTAAAAAGTTGATTTCAGTACCTTTTACAACTTTTTGATGGATAAGATCTGAAAACGATCGAAATATAGTGTTATATTTCAATTGGAAGTGATATAGTGTTTGAGCTAGCTTCCAAAATTCTTGATCAGAATTAACTTTGCGTAAACGTTGTAGTATCTGAGAACGTTGTAAAACATATGAAGAGTCCAATAGTAAGTATATTATTTATTTTAATCGTGGCATTACTTTGTTATTCTTCCTGTGGAGATGATAACAACATATCACCTATACCATCTATCCAATTTATCGGATTCGATAAAGATACATTGACCCAAAGTTTCTTCAATGAAGATACCTTAAATATGTTTATTTCATTTGTTGATGGTGATGGCGACTTGAACAAGGCGACTCGCGAGAGGGCCATCGAAACAAGTTCGTCACCGCAATTGTCGAACGCTACGTCGCCAACATCGTTCGGAATCGTTGTGCCGAGAAACGGTGTGATGCGGAGACGATCTTGTTGAGCACACCGCTGGCCGAAGCCGCTGGGGAATCGTTACGAATCTCAAGCGTGCTCTCCGACTCAGCGCTCGATCGTCACACCGGCCGAGCCCGTCGTAGCCAACGTGACTTGGCTGATCTGCGCACCGATCTTCAGAATCGAATCGACGAGCTTCCCGCACATCAACGCCATCTCATCGAACTGCGAAAGACAATGAGCGTCACCGAGATCGCAGACAAATTCGGCGTTCCTCGGACGACGGCATCTAGTTGGTTTCGCAAGATTCGCGAGCACTTTGAGGAAGCTGGCCTGGGTGAATATTTCGATCGCACTTCGTCGGCACGCACTTGAACCGGGTAGGTCTATTCCCGGCAGCGGCCAGATCAATCGCACCGCTTTCTTCATTCAGCAACTCAGGAACCTACATGCAAAACCTCTCCAACGACATCGAACGCCGCGTCTCCCTTTCACTTGCGGTGGGACGCTACCTGCGAATCCAAGATCGCTTCAATGAGATCAGCAAGGAGTTCACGGGAGCCTGCAAGTCGCTGCGAACGCAGCTCGGAAGTAACCAACGATTCGTCGTTCAAGTTGACTTCCATCACTACCTCGTCACCAGCGATAGCGACGGCAACTTCGAGATCGAACCCATCCAGTCCCTCTAAACCATCAACCAACTGCAACAGCAAACAGGAGAATCAACAACGATGACAAATCTACTCGACCAAATTCAAACGGGCCGACAGCCTAAACCGCCTCGCGTACTGCTTTACGGGGTGGAAGGCATCGGCAAGTCGACTTTCGGCAGCCAAGCCCCCAAGCCAGTCTTCATTCAAACGGAAGACGGACTCGATGAAATCGACTGCGACCGCTTTCCGTTGGCGACGACGTTCGACGAAGTTACTGCGGCGCTCATGTCGCTGCGAACATCGGAGCACAGCTACGAATCCGTGGTGATTGATTCACTTGATTGGCTCGAACGCTTGGTGTGGGACAAGCTCTGCCAGCAATACGGCGTCGATTCGATCGAGAAAGTCGATGGTGGATACGCTCGCGGCTACACCCATGCTTTGTCGCTTTGGCGTGAAGTCCTTGGTCACCTCGGTGCCCTGCGTTCACGCGGGATGGTGGTCGTTCTGATCGCCCACTCCAAGGTCGAGCGCTTCGAGGATCCGGAGTCTTCGCCCTACGACCGCTACTCGCCGCGACTGCACAAGCACGCTGCTGCGGTGGTCAAAGAGTGGTGCGATGCGGTGCTGTTTGCGACTCGCAAGATGCGAACCCAAACCGAAGATGCAGGCTTCAATCGCAAGCGGACGGTGGCTCATGCTATTGGCAAAGAAGGCGGCGAACGAGTTCTGCGGGCTTATGGATCGCCAAGTTGCGTTGCCAAGAATCGCTACGGCATCACGGACGAACTGCCTCTCTCCTGGTCCGCTTTCGTGGGCGCAATGCGTCAGGCAGCCAAGCCACAGGCTGAACCTCAAGCAGTCAGCTAGACGGTCACTCTCTCAACTTCTCATTCAATCCCTCAACACCAAGGAACCAACATGGCCAACCTCAACGGATTCAACTCCAACGAAGTCGAACCAGCCGACGATCTCGAACCCATCCCTGCTGGCAAGTATGTCGCCGTCGTCACCGACAGTGAAATGAAGCCAACTAAATCAGGTTCCGGAGAATACTTACAGCTCACGTTTCAAATTATCGATGGCGAATACGCGAACCGCTTGCTGTGGGTGCGTCTGAACCTCAACAACCCAAACGGCATGGCAGTCGAAATCGCTCGACGCGAATTGTCTTCGATCTGTCGCGCGGTCGGAGTCATGGTGCCAACCGATTCGACGGACCTGCACAACTTGCCGTGCTTCATTCACGTGCGAGTTCGGCGCCGCAGCGACACCGGCGAACTGCAAAACGAAGTGAAGGGGTATTCCCGTCGCGACGCCACCGCGCAGCCGATTGCGGCAAGCGAAGTCGCGAGTTCAACGCCGGACGCTTCCGGTTCGGATGCCCCGCCTTGGAAGTGATCGTCGGCGCCTCCTCTCTGCATCGTTCCAAGGCCCAAACAGCCAGCCGGCAATGGATTGCTGGCTGGCTGTTTTCTTTCCCGCATAGAGCAACTTGATGATCCGACTTCGACTTCCCTTTCCACCCTCGGTCAATCACTACTGGCGTCACGTCGGCAATCGCGTGCTCATCAGTCGCGCTGGTCGCGAGTATCGCAGCACGGTGAAATCGTTGATGGAGCGTGACCGAATCAAGCCGCTGGACGATGAATTGATCGTTCGCATCGGGCTCATTCCGCCCGACCGCCGACGTCGTGACATCGACAATTCGTTGAAGGCATTGCTTGATGCCATGCAGGCCGGCGGAGCGTATCACGACGATAGCCAAATCGTGAAACTGTGCATCGAGAAGCGATCGCCCTGCAAAGACGAAGCATGTGCCGAAGTTGCCATTCGCCACGTGCCGGCAGAACTCGGCAAACCAGGCTATCGAACCTGCCTGCGTTGCGACGAGGAGTTTTTATCCGACGGTCCCGGCAATCGCTTCTGCGTCGACTGCACACGTTGGAGCATGCAATTCCCTGCGATCCGCATTGTTCGGGGAGCCAAGTATCACAACGGACAGAGGATTGCATGAAGCTGCGCGGCTACCAACAAGCCGCCGTGAATGCGGTCTACGAACATCTGCGAACGCGCGATGACAATCCAGTCGCTGTGCTACCAACGGGTGCCGGCAAGTCACTGGTGTTGGCTCAGATTGCGTCGGATGCCGTTTCGCGTTGGGGCGGACGCGTTCTAATCCTGGCCTACGTGAAAGAACTGCTCGAACAAAACGCCGAGAAAGTTCGCAAGCTATGCCCGGACATTCCAGTGGGACTGTACTCGGCGGGCCTCAAGAAGCGGGACACCAAGTCACCAGTGTTGGTTGCCGGCATCCAGAGTATTTACAAGCGAGCCTGCGACCTCGAGCCATTCGACCTGATCATCGTGGACGAAGCCCATCTGATTTCCAAGAAGGGCGACGGCATGTACCGGCAGTTCTTGGCCGATTGCAAGGTCATCAATCCGAAGGTGCGCATCATTGGCTTGACTGCGACGCCCTTTCGACTTGATTCGGGCATGATCTGTTCGCCCGATCATTTCTTGAATCATGTCTGCTACGAAATCGGCATCAAGGAACTGATCCGCGATGGATATCTTTGCCCACTGATCTCCAAAGCCGGAGTCAATCGAGCCGACTTTGGCGATCTCAAAATTCGTGCCGGTGAGTTCGTCGCCGACGAGGTCGAAGCCCGTGTCGGAGATGCCGAGTTGGTCTCTGCCGCATGCAACGAGATCGTTGAGTTGACCGCAGACCGCAAAGCCATCCTGATTTTCGCTGCCAGCGTCGCTCACGGACAGCAAGTCGTCGACACTCTACGCAACGAGCACAACCTCGAATGCGGTTTCATCACTGGCGATACACCGTCTGACGAACGCGATCATTTGCTCTCGCGTTTCCGAGGCGAATCGAGCGAGTCGCTATTCGATTCCGAGCCCCTGCGTTCTCTATGCAACGTCAACGTGCTCACCACAGGCTTTGATGCGCCGCGCGTGGATTGCGTCG
>JBCCEO010000636.1:0-5086 GCA_039030255.1 Planctomycetota bacterium
AGCTCGTCGTAGATCGGTACTGATTCGGAAAGAGGAACCGCATTTCCCTTGGCAACAGCGCCCTTGTGACCATTAAATGTTTGGATGACATAGGACTCCTCCCTTTCCGACAGCACCGTCAGCAGGTCACCTTTTTCAATGACGTCAATCACCTTCTTGTTGAGGGTGAGTTTCATTTCCAGCCTGGCGACGACCGGCCCTGACTGAGCCAGCGCCGTCGGGCCGGCAACGAAAACACTGAACACGGCCGCGGTGAGTATCAGGCTCGAATATTTGGTGCGCATACTGCTGACTCAATTGTGCTGAAAAACGTGCTTATTTAAGCAAAAACGCTAAGTTTCGAGCATATTTGCCCTCTTCAGACGCACCAGAGTTGGTCCGCACCAATGCTGAAGTTTTTCTGAATTCGGGCGATACAGTTTGCTCAGAGCACGCATTCTGACTAAACTCGCTAACCGTTGTATTTCAACTCGCCCATACTTTTGTTACAAATAGGTTTACTAGCATGAAAAAATATCATGTGTTTTTTGGCGCCATAGTCGCGTTGGTTTTGGTTGTTACCGAAGCCCAAGCAGGCTGTGGACTTCTAAAACGTGGCGGATGCAGCGATCCCTGTCGGGCGGCATCCTGCGGCGGCTACGGAGCTACATCTTGCTCCTCTTGTTCCGGCGGCTGCGGCGGAACCCAAGTAGTTTCTTCTGGATGTGGCGCCTGCGGAGCAAGCTCAGCAGTAGTTACCAGCTCGGGCAATTGCGGTGCTTGTGGCTCAGCGGCAGTCCAAAGTGCCAGTGTTGCAAGCGGAACAATTTGCGGTGCTGCAAACGCGGTGATTACAGGCGCCGTCGCCCCCGTTCAAGCGATGCAGGCGATTGTAAGTACTCCTCAAGTGGAGAGCATGGATTGTGGGCCGGTCGAGTCCTTCAAGGTTGTGATGGTTCCTGACTACACGACTCAGACCGACTACCAGTCCTACACGACTTACAAAGACGAAATCCGTTACCGCACGAAAACGGTGCCTCGACGGGTGCCTGTGCAAGTTCAAGATTACCGTACGACAACAGTTATGGTTCCCAAGACCGAAACGAAGACTGTCAACTACACCGTGCTTGTTCCTCAGAAAAACGAAAAGACTGTTGAGCTCGTCGAAACAGTTCCCGTTTGGAATGAAGTTAGCGAAGACTATGTTGTACGAGTTCCTACCGTTGTAGACGTACCAGAAGAGTATACGATTCGAGTACCGAAATTGAGCGATGAAGAGTTTCAGTACACGGTTTATGTTCCTCAATCGCAAACGGAAACGAAGATTCACCGAGTTTCCAATGCAGTGCCCGTAACAAAGACTCGAACAATCCAAGTTTCTCGTCCTGTTACCAGAACTCGCACCGTTACCAAGGACTACGGTCACTGGGAAACACGCGTTGAAGAAGTTGCCGCACCAGTAACTTCGGCTCCAGCAGTTTCTTACAGCTCGCCAGCTGTTTCCATGGGTGGTTGTGGCACTTACTCGAGCGGCTGCTCGTCCTGTGGTGGCACTGGCCAAACTTACACCACTGTTTCCAGCGGATGTCGTGTTAGTAGCAGCTGTGGTAGCTGCGGTGGCTGTGGCGTTGCCAAGCGAGGTTGCAAGCTATTCAGTTGCCTCAAGCGTAATCGTTCTTGTGGCAGTTCTTGTGGCGACACATGTAGTAGCCCTGCTGTTGCTTCCTCTAGCTGTGGTTGTGGTGGATGTTCTAGCTCTGCATACTCTGCTCCCGTCGTAAGTTATTCGACTCCTGCTACAAGCCAACTTGGTTACAGCAGTACGGCTAGCTGCGGCGTAAGTGTTGCATCTGCAACGCAGACAGTTTCGCGTCGTGTTTGGGTTCCCAACGTGGTGACTGAAGAAGTCCCCTACACGGAGTCTGTTACTGAAGATCAGGTTGTTACTTACACTGCATTTGAGCAGCAGACTCAAGAGCTGCCTTACGAGTGCACCTACTTGGTATATTCTCCAGAAACTCGTACCGGTACTCGCAAAGTAGTTGATTACGTTGAAGAAACTCGTACTCGTAATCGCAAGGTTGTTCAGTACACCGAGGAAACACGTACTCGTACTCGCAAAGAGCTTAGCTACAAGCAAGAGACTCGGACGCAAACCATTCCTTACGTAACGTACTCGACAGAGACACGAACCAAGGAAGTTTCCTTCACGATCAACGTACCAGAGACGAAGGTCGAGCCATACACTACGACTCGTTTCGACACGGTAGAAGAAGAAGTTACCGAAGAATACACGGTGCGAGTTCCTGTACAGGAATATCGCGAAGTTCAAAAGCAAGTCGTTCGCATGGTGCCTAAGTTGGTTCCTGTCACGATTTACCCATGCTCGCAAGCCAACAGCAGCGCCGTCCAGGCATCGGGTTGCAGTGGTTGCGGAAGCAGCACGGTTCCGGCCTCCGGTTGCAATGGTTGTGGAAGTACAGCGGCTCCTACGGCAGCCCCAGCACTTTCCACTTCCGGTTGTGGCTGTGCTCCGCAAAATTGCCAATGCGGCAATTAGGGTAAGACTTACTTTCAATTGAAACGCAGCTGTAACCATTACAGCTTCAGACATGACTGGCCTCCTAACAGGGGCCAGTCTTTTTTGTTGTGAGGTCTGTAATGGTTTTAGCAAGCGGAATCGTTGTCTACCAAAAATGGGCTAGGCAAAGTCTTTTACCTTGCTGCTTTGTGATTACGCTAGAGTGCACCAACTACGGTTCACCTACTAGATTTTCCTTCCTACTGGAGCGATAAAGTGCGATTCTTCAAGCTCAAAGTGCTTGCCTCCCTCGCTATTGTTCTTCTTGTCGGTACTTTGTCGGTATCATTCGCCCAAGACGAAGCCATTGCTGAAGCTGAAATTGCTGTCGCAGAGGCTGTTGCGGAGCCAGAAGAAACACCTGCGGCTGCAACCTCAGCCATTCGTCCGCTAACTGTTGCGGCCGGTCTAGTCGACGACACGATGCTGACAGGCACGCTCATGGATTCCACTTCGTTGTCTATCAAGACTGCATTTGGCGAAGCAAGTATTCCCCTCGGAGAAGTTGCTGGGATCCGATTCCCAATCGGGGAAGATACAAGTACGACCGTGGTGATGCTCAACGGTGATTCCATAACAGGTGCCACGGAAATGAAGTTTGTTTCCGTTGAAACTACTTGGGGGAGCGCTAAGATCAATGGGCAAAGCATTGCAACGATGCTCTTCGTTCCTGGCCTGAAATGGACCAGTATGGAAGCTCTTGGTGGCAAACGCTGGACTTTGGTCGAGTCGACAACCAGTAGCACAGCTCAACCGTCTCGCGTGCAGCCTGCTAGCGGCACTTCTTCTGTCGGTACTTCTTCTGTGGTTCAGCCGAGTACTCCACTTCCGCCTCAGAATCAGAACATCAATCGATTTCCTTTTCGACCCTAGAACAGCCTAAATACATTCGTGCGAGAGCGGCTTTGTCCGCTTTCAAACACAGCCTAAGCCAGCTCCACCTCGAAGCTGGCTTTTTTCGATTGAATAGGACTTGAGCCAAATCTTGGCTGTCTACTGCCGTTCCTTCTATCCCTCGTCATTCCTAACGCCAATCCGCTTCGATCCTAACGCAAAAAATTACGATTCCCATTTACTTTCTACCAACGGCAGTACGCACGAAAGATCGATCGGATTTATGCTGGCAGCTTACCGAGCTTTCGGTAGATTTGTGCAATGGCGTTGATTCGAAGCGGGCATGTTTCGTGACGCTCTGAGCGGACGGACGCAGCTCGCGTATTGCGCAGATACTTGCGCGCGATACGAAAGTCAAATTCCAGAAGTAGATCCAATACCTCTTTTTCATCCCAGCTTGCGCCTGATGTACGCATTCTCTTGATCAATCTTTGTTCAGGAATAGATTGCAAGATCGCAAGTGCAGCGTCCGTCTTGTGTGCCCGAAAACAAAACATCGCAATGCGAAATCTAGCATTGGTTTCGACGTCCTCACTGAAACCAAACTCATCTGCCATGATTTCGGCCAATTCCAAGCGCTTAGCGAATACAGGCTGTTCCAAGATCATCGCCAGATTGGTGACAACAGTGGAGCGAGATCCAAGCGTCTCGATCAGCTCAGCCACGATTTGGTTCTTTGGGATCGCAAAAAGTTTTCGGTTTAATACGGAATCTCTTCGGCGGGTGGAACTAATCAATTGCAATCCGCCACAGATGGCACCATCGTTGTACCACTTGCGCGCGACCAACGGGCTGATTGGACCTTTGGAGGATAAGCATGTTTTCATGGATCCCGCGAGTCTAATTGCAAAATTGTCGACAACGGCATCGAATTGCAAATCTGAGTTGTGACAATAGCGATTGAAGGTCAAGATCTGACCGGCATTGTTTAATGCAAACAGGCATCTGCCGATAACCGCCCCTTCTTGGTTCTTGCAATACAAGACTTGTTTATTGACATCGATGCTATTGGAAATCGCCGAAAAGAAATTGAACGAATTCGGAGATAGGCAAGTATCAAAGTGGTAGCCCATCAGCAGCAATTCCAATGCGTCAGTGGCAAAGCTTAATGAGTACTCTGCACCCTTGATTTCTACCTTCTGAGGTTCAGTAGCTTCGAGCCAAGCATGAGTGCGGATACCACTCTGTTCGAGCCGCTCCAAGAATCTCTTGTTCTCGGGTTCGAGTGGATGATTGTTCTTTGACTCGGTCGCGCTGCGACGCAGGAGTTCAATTCCTAGTTCGCGGGAATCGCCAGCGAGTTCGGCTATCGCAGGCAGCAGAAGGTCATATGGAGCTTTGAAAAGTCGATCGGGCACGCAGCGCCCTCCAGAATTCAAAAATGCTTTGATATTCTTCTGGCAGCGATTCATCACTTGGACTTCAAGTTCTTCCAGGGCACGGTGATGCAGTTTCTGAGAAAGATTCTCAGCGCGTTGCTGACTGACTTCGCCCCAGCTGGCAACACGATGGCGCAACGCTTCAAGCCGCTTGCGCAAGTGCTCTTGTTTTTCCAGCGGACGCCGATCCATCTGGCCCTCGATCACCGCAATTTCCTTTTTCAAGCCCTCTGGAGAGGGCAAATCCTTCGCA
>JBCCEO010000637.1:0-5086 GCA_039030255.1 Planctomycetota bacterium
ACAGCAAGCCACTCCAAAGCTTATTACATTACTCCCGTACACAGAAGGAAAGCACGACGGACCGACTTTTGCTAGTGGAGCTTCCAGCGCGCCGCCGCCGAGAATCGTATTCTGCGGCCGCCAGGACAAATCTGCTTTGTTGTCTTTCCGCAATTTGCGAGCATTCGTGAACTTCTTGTCAGGACCGTTGTATACCGACTGGGCCATTGGCAGGAAGCGCTGCTGTCGGCGTTCCCAAATCCACACATCCTGCTCGCGAACTTTCTTGACACCCTTTTCTTCAGGCGTCAGTCCGACATGACGAGGAGGCTTCATGTCCTCTGGATCATTCTTTCGTTCATTTTGATTTTTGTATGGCAAATCATGTTCTTGGTACCATTTGCGAGCGGCAGCTTCCTGCTTGTCGTTCACAGTTTTGAGTTCGGACCGCGCGTAGGCCAGCAGCTCTTCAACCTGCTCTTTATTCTGCTCAAAGTAATTCTTGTTCTCTTCCGCCAAGAATGCCGCGTTGATCTCAGCTGGCTGCGTCCCGGCGAAAACAGAGTAAAGGCGGTAGTAGTCGCGCGTCGGAATCGGATCGAACTTATGATCGTGGCACTTGCAGCAGCGCATGGGCACTGAAAGGAAGGATTGTCCGACGTTGTGGACGAGATCATCCAAGTAAATCTGCCTCGCTTCCTTTTGCGGAATCATGGCCGTACCCCAAGGCCCCATGCGTAAAAAGCCGGTCGCTACAATACCCTCGGGATTGTTCGGGCTGATTTCGTCGCCTGCTAGCTGCTCGCGGATGAACTCATTGAACGGCTTATCCACGTTGAAAGAACGGATCACATAATCACGGTATCGCCACGCATTGGAACGTTCGTAGTCGTTGGAAAATCCCGAGGTGTCGGCATAGCGAACGACATCCAGCCAATGTTGGCCCCAGCGTTCACCGTAATGCTTGCTTCCCAAAAGTTTGTTAACTAGCTTGCGATAGGCCGATTCTGGATCAGCGGCATAGGCTTTGACAAACTCAGATTTTTGAAAAGGAGTTGGTGGCAGACCAGTCAGTCCGTAATACGCTCGTCGAACGAGTTCAGCCGCTTGCGCAGGTTTTGCGGCTTCCAGTCCGATTTCATCCAGCTTTGCACTCACAAAACCGTCGATGGAATCATGCTGGAATTCCAAAGCAAGCGGTCGGAAAGCCCAGATATCTTCAGGTGCATACCTGCGATATGTCCATTCGTCGGAGAGTCCGCCACTGGTGCTAACCAACACTCCGTCTTCGTTCTCCACCACTTTCCATTCAGCCTGACGGATTTCATCTTGAACGGACTCTTCTGGCCAAGGAGCCCCAGCTTTGATCCAGCGTGCGACCATCTCGCACTGTTCTGGAGTTAGCCGATCATTCTCCTTGGGCGGCATTTCGAGGTCTTCCCATGTTACCGCGTTGTACAACATGCTTTCTTTAGGTTTGCCGAGCACGATTCCAGGCTCTTCCGATTCGCCACCTTTCAAAATTGACTCTAGGCTACGAACATCGAATTCGCCCTTGATATCTTCTGGATCGCTCCCGTGGCATGCGATGCACTTCTCCTTGAGCAAAGGAAGTACTTTCAACGTAAAGTGCCGATCTTCTTCGCTGGCATCCCGCTCCTTCGTTTGCCCAGCCTCTTGGGCTCGGGCACATGGAGTTCGCGCTGCAAATACGAATACTGGCAGTATCAGTGCTAGCGACAACTGCAATCTCAAAAGCTTCATCTAAATCCAACTCCGGTGTCGTCAATTCGAGGGAAACGAACAATCGGACGAAAACCTATGCTTCTAACGCCGGCAAATGGCCGTTCGCTAGTCAAAAACAGATCTTATGGTTTTCCATTTTCAAACAATTCCAAGATTTCTTCTGAGGACAAGGCCTTCGAAAAAATCATAAATTCATCCATGCGACCGTTTAAATTGCGGATCGCAAACTCTTCATCTGGCTTCGTTGGCGAAGTCCAATTGCCTATGGATGCTAAACCAATTCTTGTTTGGGAAACGACCTTTTCAGGCTGTAACGCTTCGCGTGAGAGTTCACGGCCGTTCAAGTAGTGCGTCGTTTCCTTTCTCGTTGTATCGTAGGTCGTGGCCAAATGAATCCACTTGCCACTCATTGATGGCGTCCAAAACACCGGTGATAACACTTCTTGGTGCTTCGGGCCACCACGTTTTCTGCTGACGCGCACGGAGAAGAACAATTGCCCTGTATCGAGGATTTGCCAGTGTGGCTCTCCCTGCTGGTAATTGTCCGTCAAGAACAGTGAGTTGTACCAGCGATCTAGGCTATCAATCTTGACCCAACAACAAAACGTAAGCGAGCTAAACTCGCCCGGTATATCAACGCGTATTCGATCTCCTGGATGCTTGAATTCCAAAGCCTTCTTCGATTGCCATCTGCCTCTCCTTACCTTCGCGCCCACGATTGCACCGTCCAATTCGGAGTTATCAATCGAACTCGGCAGTTTGCGATTCCACTCCGCGATGTCGTCCATGGCATAATAGGCGATCAAATCGGGATAAGTCCGAAGCTTTTGCGAGTGTTCCTGCCAGCGTCTGAAGTTTGCGTTGTTCCTTTGCTGTTCGCGTTCTTGTAAGCCATCAATGTCGAGGAAGGAATCTTTCAGTTGCTCTTCAAAAGTTATAGCATCGGCATTCCATTGGGCTGAGTTGCCCGCGAGCAGGGTCTTCGGAGGAGCGTTTTGATCCTTGCCGTGCAACTCTACTTCGCCATCGAACACCTCAAGCGTGCCGATTTCGCCATTTACCTCGACGCCAAACTCTGTACCCAGATCGACAATTCGACGATTGTTCAAGAAGACTTCAAATCCGCGGGCAGCAGGCGGAACCTGAGCTCGAATCTTGCCACGCTCGCAGCGTACGACTTTGTCAGAAACCAATTCGAGCCGTGCTGGCCCTTCGACTACAACTGTCGCTCCGCAGTAAAACTCGATCTGTGCAATGCCTGAATCAAGTGCCACAACTCCTGGACTCAACGCCTCACCACGAAGAACGCGTTGCGATCCTTCCGCCAGCTGCATATTGACCACGCGTGTGACCAAAGCAATGCCACTGGACTTTTCTTCCTTCGAAATCGGATTCTGTTTGTTGGAATCAAATCCGTCGGTCTTGATGGCTGAGGTTTCATTGATTCCATTAGCCTTCCAAAACTCCAAGTAGAGCAAACGTGAAGACAAGCAAACCGTTAACACAGCTCCAGCGATAGCCAGGTAGGCCAACCAACGCGAAGATCGCGTTGCGGACACATGATCCACTTTTCGATTCAAAGCTGCAGCGTTCGATTCCTCTTCTTGAGGCGGAAGGCTCAGGGGCTGCGCTTCAAAGTAGGAATCAGCCAGTAGAAAACTCTGGATTTGCCACTGTGCGTAATATTCTTGAGCCGATTTAGATTCAGCGAGAGTCGTTTGCAGCTCCTCAGTCTCCGCTTCATCCAGCATCCCTACTTCCGAAGCGTTCAAGAGTTCCTGTAGTCTTTCGAGCGAGAGGCCAATCGACTGAGAATCATCGTTGCGCAGCGTACTTTCGTTGCCTTGGGAATCGTACTTCATGACTGGCTTTCCCCCCTTAGGGCCAGGCGTTTCTGAATGCAGTCCGCTAACTTGCGACGAATTCGGAGCAATGAAACTTTGATATCGCTCACACTGCGACCCAGTGCCTCCGCAAGATTAGAAATACTCTGCGACTTGAAGTACCTTCGGCGTATCAAGTCTCGTTTTTCCGAATCGAGGTTTTGCAAACATTGCTGCAGAGCTGCCTGCGTCGAATCCAGTTCTAGGACTTGTTGCTCAACGGCCGCGGAGAGCTTTTCAGCCAAGTCTGGTGTGATGACCATTCGTTCGCGTTTCCGATCTCGCAAGTAGGCCATGACTTGAAAACGCGCGAAGGTAAAGGCCCACGGTAAGAAGGGGCGATCTGCTTGGTATTCCTCTTTCTTCCGCCACAGCGATAGATTCGTTTCCTGCAAGATGTCTGAGCACTTGGAACGATCGCCAACCAAGGAATGGATATAAGCCTGCATAGGAATCTGGCTTGCCGTCAGTTCTATCACAAATTTTTCGCTTCCTTCCATATCCTTCATCTCAGACCGGCTCGATTCCTTGCATTTCCATTTATTGAAGCCAGGTTTGCCACAGGTTACTTTGGCACTCGTGTTTGACCCGCGACCTACTCGAAACCATTCCCAAGGCTTTTTACTTTTAAAAAGCGACTCTTCACCGATTGTTTACCAGTCCTTCCCCCGTGGTTACAAGAAAACTGTCATGGGTTCTCATTTTTGATAAAAACTCGATTATCGCGGGCTTTTCTTCAGAATTAACAACATTGCGGGGACAAAAACTTCGGGCAATCCTGCCAAATCTCGCTGATCCAAAATCTCAACCTGCCAACCCAGGTCTGGCGCTTTGCTGAGGATTCTTTCAATTGCGGTTCTCGCTCCATACGCCAGCAGCAACTGCCCATCATGGCGCAGATGATCTGAAGCTCCGTCCAGAATGCCGTCGAGCAACCCAAAACCAGGGTCATACAACGCGTAGGCAGCGACCTCACCTACTGGCTGATCTTCCCAAGGCGGATTAGAGATTATCCAATCGAATTTCTCATCGTCAGCGATCACTGAGAAGGCAGCCGGGTTCTCCTCAGAAACCAAACGGCACTCCAAGCCATCTTGCAGCCCCAATTGCTCCGCGTTGTATAACGTGTTTGCTACAGCAGCTGGATTTATATCCGTCGCAACGACCTCCGCCCCGAGCTGTCTACAGTACAGAGAAACCAAGCCCGTTCCGCAGCCGATCTCCAAAATGCGGTCTTCGTTCGAATTGAGGTTCTGTCCGATCCAGTGAAGTAAAGTCGTGGTGTCGTCGGGTTCCCAGAACACGGATTCGAATTGTGCAAGCTCTTTTTCAAATTCCGGATGTCCGTTCCATTGCTTGATTTTCAAATCTGCGATTTCCGCGGGCTTCGTATTCTCACGCGTTTCAAAATTCTCTTTCGCCCTCCGCTTTTCAGCTTTCCAACGGGCGATAGGGAACAGCGTACCGATAGCAACTCC
>JBCCEO010000638.1:0-5078 GCA_039030255.1 Planctomycetota bacterium
ATCGTTGGTACCGATGCTAATAAAGTCTACTTCCTCTAAGAAGCTTTCCAGCATCATTACGGCGGCTGGCACTTCAACCATCATTCCAACCTGGACGGATTCAGGAACAGCCACATCTTCTTCCTTCAAATCATCAATGACTTGCCGAAGAACCATGCGAGCGGTCCGAAGCTCGTGCAAGGTAGTTATCATGGGAAACATGACCTTCAGCGGACCGTATTGAGCTGCTCTTAGCATGGCGCTCAATTGAGTCCGAAACATCTTTGGTTGCCGGAGCGAAAGTCGGATGCTTCTCAGACCCAAGAAAGGATTATTCTCCGGGTCTTGCTGCGAGAAGGAATGTGCCTTATCCGCCCCCAAATCGAGAGTCCGCATAATGACTGGCTTGCCTGCCAGGTTCCGCACTACCTTTTTGTAGGCTTCGAATTGCTCATCCTCTGAAGGTTCTTTCTCCGCTCCCAGGTAGAGAAATTCGGTGCGATACAACCCGACCCCTTCTGCACCTCGCGATAGTGCAGCCTGGACCTCATGAGGAAACTCGATGTTCGCCAGCAACTTGACTTGCTCACCATCCTTGGTCATCGCGGGCAGATCACGTAGTTCCGTCAGTTGCTGGAACCGAGAAACCCGCGCCTTTTTATTTTCTTGATAGCTTTCGAGCGTGGCGGCATCAGGACGCAAGATCACGCGTCCTCGAAAACCGTCCACGATGATGTCCGAATTCTGCTCAATGCGATGCAAGAAAGGACCTACACCTACTACAGCTGGAATCTCCAAGCCCCTAGCAACGATGGCGGTATGACTACTGGGACCTCCAACCTCTGTGCAGAAACCTTGGATCAGCTCGCGATCAAGCCGAGTTGTTTCGCGTGGCGTTAAGTCATGACTAAGGATCACGGAGTTTCCGTCGCTCGTTGGCGCCGCCACTGGCTGGCCTCCCAAGGCCTCCAACAAGGTCCGCTCGACATCCCGAATATCCTTGACGCGTTCTCGCATCACGTCGGAGCCCATCCTGCGAAACGCCTGAGCATAGCGACTCAGCACAGAAGCCACGGCATACTCCGCACTGACGCAATGTGCATCGATGTCCCGCAGCCATTGACTCTTAAGCATCGGATCACGCAACAATTGCTGATGCGCTGAGAATATTGCACCGACTTCTTCACCGGCTTGCGCAAAAGACTCCTGACTATCTCGAGCGAGACTTTGAGCCGCCTCCTCGATCGCATTCAGGAGTCTCTGTTTTTCATTTTCGCGGTCTTCAGAGTCAATCTGGGTTTTCGTAATTCGATAACCTTCACGGTCAAGAATTAGTGCCCTACCAATCGCGACTCCTGGAGATACCGCAATGCCTTGCAGTTCGAGCATGAAAAAGGGTTCAAGTCGTCGTAGATCCGCATCATCGCCCGGCCTAACGCAGCAGGACTTTTGAAGTCACTGCTGAGCACTAACCAAAGACAAGAACTGCAGTCACTCCGGGTCCACCTCCGTTCGGCCAATAGCTGTACGCTACCAAACCGGCCTGAGCAAGCCTGCCCATGGAGTAACCAACGAAAAGATGCAGCAAAATGCTTCACAAATCTTGCCGACTAACTTGAGTAAAGGTGAATTGATTTGCAAAATATCACGAAGCCTCAATTGGCTTCCGTGATCTCGGAGTCGGATTCATTGAATCCTTGCTCAAACAATTCAGACAAGGCCTCGACAGCTTCTTTGGCATCGGAACCGACGGCTTTGATATGCAATTGCGAACCTTGTCGCGCACCTAGAGTTAAAATACTCATGATGCTCTTGCAATCTACTATTTGACCGTCTTTCTCGATTTCTATCTCAGATTCGAATTTTCCCGCCACCCGTGAAAGCAAGTCAGCAGGACGCATATGAATTCCCATGGAATTCATAACAACAACGTCCTTTTGGGCTGTGCTAGTCACGTCAGGAAGTACTTTCGAATAACGCCGCAGAATTCAACAATTATGAAGGCTGAGTTTTGAATCAATTTGAGTATTTGACACCCCAACGGGATATCTAAAAACAAAGTTCTTGGATGGCCGAACACCGGCCTTCAGCGACAAGCAACTGCACCATGGATGCTTAAGCCTTTCAACAGCTGAGCATCAACAAGGCCAAGTAATATGACTTGCCTGACTAGGAAACAAACTGGTTGTTATCCGCTTCTTCCAAGAGCTGCATGATGTCTTCTGTATTTTTGCTCTGCTTCAAAAAGCGGCAAAAAGTCTCGTCGCGCAATTGGCGAGAGATATTCTCGAGTGCGCGAAGGTGGTCGCCGGGTCGGTCTGGAGGAGAAACCAACAAGAAGAACAGCTGAACTTTCTCGCCATCCAAGCTGTCAAAATCCAGACCGTCCACACTGACGCCTACGGTACCAACCAACTTATCAACACTGGGGTGCTTTGTATGCGGAACGGCAATTCCGCGGCCGATACCCGTGCTGCCAAGCTCTTCACGCTTCATGATGGCTTTGATTATGTCATCGCGATCAGCCGCTTTGATGTCGCCAGCGGCAAGTAGAGAGTCCACGAGCTCCACGACGACGGATTCTTTGTCGTTGGACTCGAGCGAAGCACGAATTGATTTCGTGCTTACAAAATCCGAAAACTTCATTTTGATTCCTTTGTTTTGTGCGATCAGGTTCCAAATGCGAAGGACTACAACAGAGCAGTCCTCCTACTCCTCGGAGTCATCTACAGGAGCAATGTGCTTACCCCCAGAACCTTTATGACCAGTTGTTTTTTCTTTATGGCGGCGAAGCTGCATTTCCACCTTTTGAATGGCTGCATCCAAAGCACTCACCACATTGGAAGCCGAAGCCGAAGCAACAAAATCGGGTGCGTGCTCGGCCGAGACATTGATTTCTACGTTTGGCTGATCCTGATGCTGGAAATCCACCGTGACTTCAACCGCGTTGACCCGGTCTAGCAGGCGTCTAACCTTCTCAGCCTTTTCCTGAATAATTTGTTGGTCGTGAGATGTTAAAGAGCCGTGACGAGCAGATACGTTGACTTGCACTTATTGAACTCCATGCGTGCTAATCTGAAGTTATGGCAATGGACGTTTAGAATCAAAGCTACTTGGAATCCTACCTTGTAGACTTCACGTCGCTCAAAACGTTGCCATTGGATCAGGATGTTGGATCAGTTTCTGAGCTTCTAAAATAAGCTCGGTTCGTCCGATTGGACTAAAAATAGCGCAGGACGCTTCAACAGCTTCGGCATAATGCCCAGTCCACCAACTCAAGGTACCTTCACCAGCCTGAAATCGCTGTGATAGGAACCAAACAGGGGTTAAGTGAACTTTACGGCTGCGATAGCTGTCAATCCGAAGCATATTGTATCTTTCGGTTTTCTGCTAGCCAAATAAGGGCTGTGAATGCCACCGAGAGACGACTTTCCGTTAGAAGGCTGTTTTCTAGCCCAACCTGGGGCCTTGGGGGGAATTATGCTCCCTTGCAACGAAGGAATTCAGCAAAAAATGCTTCCAGTAGCAGCTGCAATGACTTCAGTCGCTCCGCTTAGTGTTTTCTGCTCTTTGGCTGACCTTTGAAGCTCATCGCATGCAATCGCCAAGTTAGGTAAAGACGGGCGTAACCGCGGCCATTTGTGCTTTCGCGAATCCTTCTGAGCCAGCTAAACTAGCTTCGTCGAATCAATGTTCTTATCCTAAGTCATATTCTTCGCTTTCCCCTCACCCAAGGTCTACGACGTTGTCCATTGCCGCATCTGATTCTTTGGCGAATACCTCCGCAACGCCGCAGGAACAGCCGTTGCCCAAAGAAAAGCCTTTGAAAAAGCTTTTCATTGAAACTGTGGGATGCCAGATGAACGTCCTGGATAGCGAAATGGTTGTGGCCAGCCTGCGCAAGCATGGTTTTGGACTCGCTGACTCGATGGACGAGGCCGATACGATTCTTTTCAACACATGCAGCGTCCGAGAAAACGCCGAGGAAAAGGTTTATAACAATCTCGCACGACTCAAAAAAATGAAGATGGAACAGCCGGAACGCACCATTGGCGTGATGGGCTGCATGGCACAGAAGGACCAAAAAATTGTGTTCGACCGTGCCCCGTATGTCGACCTTGTCGTCGGACCAGGACAACTCCAGCGGATTCCGGAACTGCTTGCCAAAGTCGAAGCCGGCGAGGGGCAACAAATGGCAGTAAGCCTGGGCCGTCGCGACGGATCAAAAGAATCCGTCCGCCGCAGCCACGAAACCTTCGATCCGCTGCGTGACCCGACAATGCGGCCGACGCCCTTTCAAGCCTATCTCAGAATCCAAATCGGCTGCAACAAGTTTTGCACGTATTGCATCGTGCCAATGACCAGAGGTCCGGAGCAAGGCCGAGCACCCGAACTCATCGTCGCCGAAGCACAAAAACTAGCCGAGCAAGGTTGCAAGGAAATTACGTTTCTCGGCCAAACCGTCAACAGTTATAAGTACATCGAAGGCGACAAGGTCACACGGCTGGCCGACCTATTAGAAATGGTGCACGAAATCGACGGCATCGAGCGGTTGAAATTCGTAACGAGCTATCCCAGGGATATGAGCAAGCGTCTCCTTGAGACAGTCCGCGATCTTCCAAAATGCTCAACGTACCTAAACGCCCCAGCCCAATCGGGCTCCGATGCCATGCTGAAACGCATGAAAAGAGGCTATACAGTCGACGACTACTATGAAATGATCGATCGCATCTACGAAACCGTACCCGATGCATCGGTTTCAAGCGATTTCATCGTCGGATACAGTGGTGAAACCGAAGAAGATTTCCAGCAAACGGTTGAATTGGTCAAACGTTGTCGCTTTAAAAACAGTTTCATTTTCAAGTATTCCGTGCGACCGGGAACTAAGGGCGCTGAGCTATTTGAGGACGACGTCCCTGAGGACATCAAACTCCGACGCAACAACGAGCTCTTACAAATTCAAAACGAAATCAGCCAAGAAGACAACTTGCAGTTTCTCGGCCAACGGATGGACGTGTTGGTCGAAGGACCGAGTAAAATGTCGATCAAACGCAATGAAGAGGGGCCTATTCGGCAGATGACAGGTCGTACGAATTGCG
>JBCCEO010000639.1:0-5075 GCA_039030255.1 Planctomycetota bacterium
AAAAAATTTGAGCAATCGATCAGTTGGAAATTTCAGCTGAGGGAGACAGGTTGGGAGATAGGATAGAGAGACCCAGAGTAGCCCCGGCTCCAAGATTCCCTCAAGCAATGGCATTCGCTGGGACAATTTCCGCTTTTCTAAGGCCGCCCACAAGATCACCCCGCCGATCTCAGTCTGGTCAATTTGGGCGTCTGCGAGAACATCCTCCAACAGGCCAAAAAACTCGGCATCTTCTGGCTGGGCTGAGCCAAACGCTGCTTTCAATAGTTCGGAGCGCAATGAGGATGATTCACGAAAGGGCTCGAAGGAATTCGCGATAGTCTCGGCTTCAAGTGCATTCAATTCTCCAGCTGCCCCGTTCGCCGCTTGCTTGAGCCGCTTAATGATCATTCGCGCAAACCGCTCCCCCTTCATTTGCCTAACGTTACCAGAAGTCCCAGAATCTTCAAGGTTCCCCCGAGATTATGCAATGGCCAGTCAGTTCGAAAGCTGCTCAACCTCTACAATCAGCAAGCTTAAGTCCTCTTTCAATGCCGCAGCCAAGGAGGCCGCAACATTCAGGCTTGGGTTCCTGAGCCCGCGTTCCACGAGTCCAATGTACGTGGGATGGAGGTCGGCAAGCTCGGCCAACTTCTCCTGCGACAGACCCTTCTCGGTCCGGTGCCTGCGCAAGACCTGGCCGAAGAGGGTGGCGAAATCTCGCTCATCCTTCAAGCGCCGGAGTCTCCGGCGACTTGACACTTTCGAAAACAGACAATAGTCTGTGTATTACGGACTTATGGTTTGTCCGGTTGATCGATGGAGGATTCTCGAAAAGTGCTGGGCATGACTCCGAGGGGGCTCGCCGCGATTGGGGCTGTGCTTGCCTTGTGCATCGCCGGGATTGCATTCCTGATTCACTCCTTGAACCAACCCAAGGCTCTTTTTCAGGTCGAGGCCGGAGGGAATGCTGAAGACCCTTCGATTTCGATCAATGAGGCTACGTTGGAGCAATTGCTCTCATGGCGCTTCCGTAGAAACGCAGAAGTCTACGCGGAGCTGGCTCGCCGTTACTATCACGGATGGGAGACCGCTGAAGGCCCAGATCTCAAGGAAGCTGCGAAGTGGTGGGCGCAGGCAGACGAGCAGCGCCATGCGGAGTCCACTCTTACACTCGGTGTCTGCTACAAATTCGGTGCGGGAGTTCAAAAGGACGAACGAAAGGCATTGCAGTTGTTTCGAAGAGCAGCTGCCCTAGGGAGCCCAGAGGGGATGCTTCGCGTTGGGCACGCATACGTCACGGGTTCAGGTACTGAGCCAGATTTGGCGGCTGCTGCGAATTGGTACCGAGATGCGGCAGAGGCAGGAAATGTCGATGGTATGAAAGCGCTTGCCCTCTTTTATCGCGAGGGATATGCGGTTCCAAAGGACCACGCCGAAGAGGTGAAGTGGGAGCGTCAAGCGGCCAACGCTCCTGTTGAGACCTTTCCCTCTCCATCGTCTCAGGCATACATTCGGAGCGCTATCGCGAAAGACAACAAACGGGATGAGACTCAATCCCAACTAGAGCTGGACACAAATTCAATGCGCTCCCAAAAAAGCGATCAAACCCGCCATGAATTCAAGGGCCTTACATTGCAGCTACCGGAGAAGCCAAAGGAAAGAATGGATGGAGAATTTGGTGGTCATGAAGTGAAAGTGATTGAGTCCGTTTTGGAGGAAGCGACGATTCGAATAATCTACCAAGAAGACCTAACCTACTTTGCAGACCGGCAAGAGTGGCTCAAATTCTATCTCGACGGGACTCTCGAAACGATCGGATTTCAGGTGGTTTCAAATCGCCAATCCCAGCACCGTGTTAAGGGAGCCGACGCCCGAAAATACCAAGTGGACTGGATCGATGGTGATTCGCGCGGGGCTTTCGATGGAGTCGTGATCATCTCCAAAGGCAGGCTATGGGACGTTCAAGTGATGGGCGACAGAAACCGATTTTCGAATCTCTATGACCAACTTATTGAATCGTTAACGCTCGCCGAAGGTTCTCTCGAATCAATGCGTGCAAAATGATCCCAAAGAATGCCCCTAACAATCGAGCTATACGAAGGCGATGAGGAGTTTGATGGAGAGCCGTGGGGTCCCGATCCCAAAGAGGTGCTGGAGTGGGAAGCAGGATTATCCGATCAAGATCCATACCTTCCTCGTGGTGATTCAACAAATGCGAGTATTGGAGGACCAGAACGACTCAGCGATGATTCGAAAAAGACAATCGAGTAAACTTAGCGCGTGATTCCAACGATTGACTCGCTCAGCCGTCTGCCTGTCTCAAGATATGACCGACAACCAAGAACGCGAAGCTGCAGCCGTTCTCGAAAAGGCCCGTTTGCGGGCGAGGCCCGTTCTGCTCGGACGATTGAAACAAGCTCCGGTATCGGCTGACGAATTCGTGAAGCAGTGTGAAAGGCTGAGGGCGCAATCTCGGCGCGCCAAGAGGAACTGACTCGATATGCGCTGGCGGGGATGTGGCCCGGTTCAATCATATTGAATTTTGTAACACGATTCTCTTCCGTTTCGAATTACAAAACTTTCGTATTGCTAAACTGCTCAATGTGGCTAGCCAAAAGCCTTCAAAGACTATCAGTTTTCGCAAAATGCAATATTTGGCGCAAGTCGCTTATTATTAACAACTTGAGGCGAAACCCAAATCGAACGACAAAGGAAGAACGCCGCAAACATCGGAGGCTTTTATGAAACAGCTCCCGTTGTGACACCATGACGGTAGAAAAGCTGGATTAGTGGTAAAGAGGAAAAAACTTGTTTGGTGACGCCATGACGGCACGAATATGGATTTCGGAAAAAATTCAGAGAGAAATAGTTACTGCTATCTGCAATGTTGTTCGTGGCTTTTACACAGGACTGCTGAGATCTTCCGTCATGGCGTCACGGGCTTGCAACCCTTCTGGCTGATCAGTTTCGAGGTGACAATGGAGGTAGGTCCGGCAAATCGGCGCGCAACAGCCAAGCCTTGAATTCAGGCAGCTCCTTTTTCATTTGGTCAAGTTGTCGCTGAAACTCTTGGTCGCTAAGCTCCGTTTCTAAGTACTCGGAACTGAAGCAGGCAAACAGTGGGGACTGTTCGAGTTCAGCGAACTTCAGTTTTCCCATATGAACTCCAAGCATGCCTTCATGGAAAGCACGCAGTAGATCTCGTTTTGTTTTTGGCATTGATAGTCTTAGTTTTTGGGTTTGAATACGGTCCAGAGCCTTTCGTCGCCTTTACGGGAGTTCCGAATTCGCTCCGGCCTGCTCTTCTCGATTCTGCCCAGATACCTCCCCGTAGTATTTCTCCTCTGAAGGAGATCTTTGGCTTGATATCCTGTATCCGGATGATCCATGAGTAATTTTTGTAGTTCGATAGCACGACCGGTCCACGTGGTTTGGCAAGGGTCGTCCCATAGCGCCATATCAATTAGATCAAGTAGCCGCGCTTCTGGAGCCAGATCCGACAACGCCTGTAACAGTTCAGGATGATGCCATGTCTTCACCACGAAGCGGCGGTCTTGGCCACACTGTAAAGGGATCTGATAGTCATGAATCAGCCAGTGAAGGAACGCCGGAATTTCGCTGACAAGCTGCTTCCAAAACATCTTTCGAAGCTTAGTTGTATGCGTTTCCATGGGCATTTCAAAGCGGGATGCACGAAGCAATATTATTTTATCTTCGATGTTATCATCAAAGGGAGGGAGAATTTGCAGCGAGTCAGGGTCATCATTCAACGTGATAGTCACCCACCACGCAGGCTGAAGCTTAATAGCTGTGCGGTGTTTGCGGTGGCAACTTTGTGATCGAGTCGATACAGTGAATCTTTTGATCGCTGTTCCGAGGGCTAACCTATTCGCTATTGCGTACGAATTGAATTCGTCTTCTAGAATGATGTGTTCCGCCTCGAAAAGGTCAGCATTGAATTCCGTTTTTCCTAACATGTACGCCGCACCCGGCGCGGAACGACCGCCGAGCATCGCCGTAATTAGGTGTTGAACTAGTGACTTGCCGGTATCTTTGGGGCCCGCGATAGCAAGAGCTTGAGAGTCCTGCTGCTCTTCCCCACGAAGCGCGTTAACTGCTGTTTGAATCCAGCCTAGAAATGCGTGCAACTGAAACGAAGCGATTTCGTCAGATTCGTCTGAAGTCAGCAAACCTTGGACAACGGCCCATAGATTGCTGTAACTGCCTGGTGCCAGAGGTGCGAATCTGGGCGAGTCGGTTACTAGAATTCTCACACCATTTTCTTCGTATATGCCTTCGGAACGCCCTGCCAATGGGCGCGCGTATCGAACGTTGTAGTAATCCTCGATTGCCTGCATTACCCGTTGGCGGTCGGCAGTTTCACTGACTCCAGCCAACTTCAGGCGCCGATTCATCTGCGAAGGGGTCTGACACATCCACTCCTCGCTTGGATTTTGAATAAAGTACTCCTTCTTTTCGCTGTCGTAGTATGCAGGGATTGGCGGAATCAGTTTTCCCGAATCGTCGACTTCCAATACTGCTTTGGGCTTAACATCCGGTTTGATTTCACTGGGCAGGCAATCGCTGGTAGTCAGCTTCTGAATCACGTCAGGATTGATTTTTACTGCATCATTTAGATCCTTCGCACCATCTACCAGATCTCCTGCGTAGAGCACCGTAACGTCTGCGCCTACTGCAATGAGTTCGGCGGCCCATTTGTCAGCTGCCTGCATTCCGGCGTCATCGGAATCCGCCAGTATTCGAACTCTACAGTTTCTTAGCTTTTTGAGAATATTGCAATTCAATCCTCTTTTGTCGTGAAAACTGTTTTGTGCGCCCAGGAATGCGAGCGCCACCCAGTTTGGATCATTGATGGTTTTGGAGGATTGTTCTACAACGGAGCAAGCACAAAGGTAATCTGGTCCGCCTTCAACCAGTAGAACGTGGGTCGCTCCGGGACCGATTTTGTGATCTCCAATTATTGACCCCTCACTTCCTTGGAATTTAAGAGCTTTCGGCTTTGAACCCTGCGGCCATAACCCTCCATCCATCCGCCTCCCCTCACAGAGCCTTCGCTCGTTCCCAACAAGCGC
>JBCCEO010000640.1:0-5064 GCA_039030255.1 Planctomycetota bacterium
CGCTACGGCACCCAGCGCTACGCGCAACACAACCGCACCATCAGCGACGGCATCGCCTCCAGCATACTGAAGGGAATCCCGAATGCTCTCACTAACATTTGCCAACGAATAAAACTTAGCAATACGGCGCATGTGGCAAGAACTTGAGCTCCGAGCAATCGTTCCCAGCGTTTCGGTTGATTCCAAAATGCTGCGTAGTCCTCTGCATCCACCTGCCAGATCAAATACACAAAAATCCCCAACGGCAGAACGACCTTCAGCAGAGGGAGTGCGTAGTGTTTGAAGAAGTTCTTTTGGGTCGAGTCGTGCAATTCGTCGCGCCACTTCAGCCGTTGTAAAAGAATCCGTCCGCGCAGACCGTTGCTCGATGCGATTCTGACGGGCGAATGACGGAGCGAATGATGAGAGTCGCTGAGAAAGCCTAGAACGCAAAATCCTCAACTAGATCAATCCGCCTCGAATTATCTCGGATTTGGGTTCCTCGATTATCGAACTTGATTCTTTTTTCATGCTATCAGCAGTGGAAAACATCAAGTCAGGTTCGTCTCGTTCAATATTTGCCGTTCTTACCGAACATCTGCAGCTTGGATGGCCTAGGACGAATTCGCACACTATGGTCCGGTTGTCCGGTAATTCTGTCAAATTCGTCAGGCGTTCGGCGGGTTGGAAGATAGTCGCCCGTTCTGTCCGACCAAGTCGCCAGCTCACTTTTGAGATTCTGCAGAACGCCGCTGTAAGCAGTATCAAATGCCAAATTCTTTGTTTCGCCAGGATCGCGCGTCAAGTCGTAAAGCTCCCAGCCCGGTCGTGGAACTCGGAAGCAATTCATTTGCGCGATACTCAGTTTTCCTTGGTCGTAAAGCTTCAACATAGCTTGCCAAGTCGGACTGCGACCTGCATCTGCAGGAGGTGTTCCTGCCAAGTCAGAGTAGTCGTTGCGAATTAGTTTGTAACGTTGCGTCATGATCGCCCGGGCGTGATCTTCGTAATCATGCCAATGATCTTCCGCAAAGGCGTACGTGCGTTCTGCATTCTGAGGATCTAATAAGGTAGATTCAAAACTCATACCATGAAGCTCTCCGGGATCGACGCCGGCTAGTTGCAAGAAGGTGGGCGCAATATCAATGGCGCTCACCAAAGCCTCGGTGACTTGTCCAGCCGCAACTTTGGCTGGCCAGCGAACGATCCAGGGAGTGCGAATACCACCGTCGTAAAGTGTAGTTTTGTCGCGCGGAAAGGGTCGGCCGTTGTCGCTAATGAAAAGAACCAGCGTGTCCTCAGCCTGACCGCGATTCTCTAGCAATTGCAGCACCTTGCCTACATATTGGTCAAGTCTGCCGATTTCATCGTAGTACTTTCGCAAATCCTCTCGAACTTCTTGCGTATCGGGCAAATGCCCCGGCACAATGATCTCATCCAGCTTGTGCGGCGGCTCCAATGCCCCTTCTTGGTATTCGCGATGCGGATCGAGAGCGGCCAACCACAAAAAGAAAGGACGATCCTTCGGGCAAGCCGTCAATGCCTTCTCCCAATCTTCACAACCGCTAGGCTGCGCTGCGATCATCTTTGGTGGCTCACCATCGGCACCGGATGGTAAGACGAATCCAGCCGTGGAAGCCTCGTAGATCCTATCAAAGTCGTCGCGAATTGCGTTGCCAAGATGCCATTTACCCGCCGAAGCAGTGTAGTAACCCGACTTCTTGAGTGCTCCAACGAAAGTGCTCGTTCCCTGCGGCAAGGGCCAATGCAATTGCTCTGCCCCCGTGTTGTGCGGATACTTGCCCGTGATAATGCTAGAACGCGAGGGGCTACAAGAGCTGCAAGTCAAATAGGCATGTTGAAAACGCATCCCGTCACTTGCAAGAGAATCTATCGCAGGCGTTCGAATGGTCGGGTGCCCATAGGAGCCGCAATCGTCCCAGTTCATATCGTCCGCGATGAACAGAATGATATTGGGCCGATCGTTTGCGACCCCTTCCGCTGCGAGTCCAAGGAACAACAAACACGGCAAAAGCGATTTAAGCATGACAAGCTCAATTCAAAAGGAAAAAGCAGGGCGAAGTTCTCTACGACTCGCTTCTTTAGCGGACTCGGACTAATTTCATCAGACGTCCTGAAGTGTTCCAGTCCTGAACATAGAGGTTTCCTTTTTTATCCCAGTAGGAACCATGGGTGCCACTGAATACGCCCTCTACCCAATCCTTCTGCTGGATGCCAAACGAGCGTCCCTTCTTCGCATCCGGATTATGGCCAAGAACGGACATAATAGTATTGGACTTGTCGAGAATCACGACTCGGCCATGCAAATCCGGAACGGAGACAAAATCACCTTGAATTGCCACTGAGGTTGGCATGCCCAGCCCCGTTACGACCTCGTCGATGAAATTGCCATCCAAGTCATAATGTAGCAATCGCCCTTTCGGCTGATGATTGCGGTCGCAGACTAGCAAACGATTTGGTTCATAGCGGGTATCGAGCGTCATACCATGAGCGGTATTGAACTGCTTCATGCCGTTGCCCTTCTCGCCAAAATGGGTCTTAAACTTCCCCGATTTGTCGTACACAAGCACTCTGTTGCTACCATATCCATCGGAGAGGTAAATATCCCCATTAGAAGCTACAGTGATCGCGGTTGGGCTAAACTTTCCGGCTTCGGGAATGGAACCCTTAGGAAATGGTAAACGCAAGACAACTTCGCCACCCTGGGCCTTAAATTTTATTCCTTGGCCTGCGCTATTCCGCGCTCCATAGATATACTCCGTTCCATCTTCGTCTCTGATTTCCATGTCGTGAATATTTGTGTAATCGCCACCAAGGTATTCGCGCAAGACTTTGCCCTCGGGGGTGAAAACCACAACTCCCTTATTGGCACTCGTATAAACGAAGCCTTCTTTGTCAATCACAACAGATCCATGTGTTGCACCAAGAGGTGATTGGCCGTTGGGCAATAGGCCCCACCCAGGAACTGTGTCGAAAGTCATCATGCCGCAACCCATTCGAACTGGCTCTTGAGCCGGTGTAACGGTTGTGAGAGCAAGGAATGCCAGTGCATAGAGAGGAAATAGTTTCACGATAATATTCCGAATCAAAGAGGACGGTCAGGGGGCTCGGCTTCGAAGAGCTTGGCGCGGAAAAATGAATGTCAGCCGACTCGCCCAACCGAAGCTGGAGCTGCTGACAAAAAGCCAAAATAGTATAACGCAATACGAGGCAAGCAATGCAGCCGTCGTTCCAGGGAAACACACAAATTACTAGCTGGGAGTGCAAGCGAGATGAATGGTGCAGGAAACGAAAGCGACGTGAAACTTGCGCGAAAAGCACAAGCGTTTGGATTGGCACGAAGCGCCAGCGAGTGAATCCTAAGTGTTTACAAACGCAGACCAAGTCGCCATTCGCTTGCAATTCGCGCTAGTATTCGACTTCAAGATTCAGCAGAAGATATTCATCAACGTTTCTTGTCCAACGCCGTTTTGAAATTTCATCCTCGAGCAGAAAACCAGCTAGCCCGCTGGAAAATTCATCCAATCGTGCCGCTTCGCCTTCAGCACTTCCGCCTTGGTTGACCTCGAAGATAACCAGTAGTGCATCAATGGCTGATAAGTTGGAATCGCCATTGGCATCGACGAATCCAAAAATGGAACTTCCATAATCCTCGGGCAAGCCTCCTGGATTCACGTTGACTTCGTATATCACCAGCAACGCATCAATGGCAGTGATAAAACCATCGTCGTTCACATCACTAGGGTTGCCAGCGTTTCTCCAAGGTGAAGCACTTTCGAAGTTGACAACAAACACGGAGACAGTCGCCGTGTTGGACAACTGCCCTCGCTCGTTCTCAACGTGATATTTAGCCCGGTGTATTCCGGAATATCCCTCGGGTGCCAGATATTCAAGTTCTTGCTGTGCGTTGAGCTCAAATGCCGCAGGACTATCGGCGCTCAGAATCGGTGTCAATTCGTTATTTGAACCATCTGGATTCGAATCGTTCGACAAAATATCAATGGTCTGTACACCAATCGGATTGCTAGAAATCAGCTGATCACTCAGCGCCACCGGTGGAAGCGCGGAAGCCGTGCTAATGTTGATGGAATAAAGCCCGTTCTGAGCTCCGTCCTTTCCTTGCACGCGAATGTAGTAGGTCGCTCCACCGAGCATCGAAACGGAAACCGATTCATTGTCCGTCGTAGAATTCGAACTCGCTAGGAGCTCTTGGTGTCCATCCAAAACCTCAAGATCCAAATCGCCATCGGCGTGTTCAAACTCAATCGTTACGGTGCCCTGCCCCGTTCCTGGTGATTCAATTCGCAAGTAATCGACATCCCCTGCGTGCATACTGAGATTATCGAGACTCGGGTTGGCACCCTCAAGAAATGTCGAACGATTGAATACGTCGTTATTCTCGAAATTATCTTGTGGAATCGTATTTGGATCATAAATCCAATTCACCCATACATTCTGATCGCCCACAACAATGTTTCGACGGTGCAGGGGAAAATCGAGTCTTGGATTCACCAAGGTTGCACTATAGGTTCCAGGTGGAAGTGCTATTTGATAGCCGCCATGTTGCGAGCCCGAACCGGTGAAAGTATTACCTTCCTCGTCTACGAAAGTATATGTTCCGCCGCTGCCACCTTCCGATGCATCGTAGCGACCATTTCCATTAACATCTCTGAAAAGGGCTCCTGTAACAAAGATGGGAGGATTTTCAATATTGGCCAAGACGGAACTGCTGATTTGTGGTCCAAGTGGAGGGCTTCCTGAGGAACCGGTGTGATTGGTGATGCCGACGCCAAGTACATCGAAATCAGACTCATGAATCGCCACTCGGTGGCTTCTGCCCGACAGCATGCCGCCTGGTCCTCCACGAGCCCAATCGACTACGTAGGCTGCGTACGAGTGGAGGACGGATTTCCCATAGCCATAGACGATCTCAGAGTTGATCTTTTCACCGCCAACGATCCGGAGGTCGACACCATTGGCAATCAACGTTTCCCGACGTTGCGTAGTGTTCGAATGGAAATGAACTCCTTCCGCGATAATGTCCTGATTGTGATCGCGATTGAA
>JBCCEO010000641.1:0-5044 GCA_039030255.1 Planctomycetota bacterium
ACTGCGCTGGTCAGGTCTGTGGCGATATAGGTATGGACAATAGCATCGGCAGACTTGCGAACTGCGGAACTAATTTCCGCGCCTACAGCATCAGTGGAAGCAAAGACGAGTAGGTTATGAGTGACGGCATTTTCCGACATAGATCACCTCTACTCGCTTCCAGCGCGAACTGATTCATCCTTGGCTCCAGCCGCAGGAGACTCAGGTTGATCTGTCAGAAAGACTTCGGTGGTCACTTGCTCGCCACGCACGTGCTCTTGGATGACGGCTCTTACTGGCTGCGACTGAGTCGTCGGCCTGCTAGCACTTGACTCTGATGCATTTGACAGAGGTAGTATGGACGCGCGGAGCGGATTCTGAACATCCAGCATTCCGATCACCGCCGTGACGGAGGCTTCTGGAACCGCCAACATGTACTTTTGTACTTGCATCTGAGTCGTTGAAACGGCTGAAGGAGCGACAATCTCTTCGGTGATCGTGGAGCCGTCGGGGGCAAGTCGGGTTGTGCGTTGGACTTCGCCGGTGTTCATCGCTCGCTGGACAGAAATGGAAGCTTCGCCCAAGTCCGCGAGCAAGATGACGGAAGGTGCCAGGACGCGCGATGTTGAAACATTTCCATTTGGCTTCTTAGCAGCTTCCCGAATTGCATTCGAGCTTGCCAAGGATTGGCTGACCTTGTCGGCAAGCGATCGCATTGCAACGGAGCCACTTGTGGCAAGATCAAAGACAGAGCCTTCGGCTAATGCGTCCAGTCCTTGGACCTGAGCAGAATTGACTGTTACACCTCGCATACCGGCGGGAATCCCAATGGCAGGTCCTGCCAGTGTTCCAGTAGGAGCCAAATCTGTTTTCAAAACGACCCGACCGCTTCGCAAGCCTCGAAGCGGGACTCGGTCGATCAATTCGCGAACGTCCAACTCCCAAGCATCCAGTACTTTGTCCTTAGGGAAATAAAGGATTCGTATTTGTCCGGTGGCCGGGTCGACAAAGTCATCGATTGACAACGGACGAAAAGCGGTTGCATCGCGAACAAGTACGGGGACCGGAACTGTTTCGTTGTCGTCTTGGGGATCGATGGCGGTGGAGCTAACAAATCGGCTTGATTGCTGATGGTGTGGGTTTGTAGATGAGCTCGAAAATGGGTTGGGAGCACTTGTACTCGAATCTTCCTTGCCAGCAGAGGAATTCGCATTCGTTCCCTCCGCTGCCTTACGGCTGGAGTTGGCGACCACAAATAGCTCCGATTGGTCTCGAAGCAATTGAGCCAGCTTCGACACATCTTGCTGCGAAATTCCGATCACCACACTCGCGTCGTCTGGTTCTGATAGAAAAGTCGCATCTTTGGCGACTTCACGGATTCCAGTCCGCACCATCTGTTCCAAACGAGCCGCATCTTCGGAGAGTTGCCCGCCTTGCAGAGTCGCCCAACTAACGCTTGGAAGGCTGGAACCGACATTCTCTGGAACACGTGTAAGAATGGAGAAACGGTCGCCGATGACGAGCTTCTCAAAACCTTTTACTTGGGTTTTGGTGACTGACATTGCTGCGCTGCCTGCGGGAAGTCCAGCGGAGATGCCTGGTCTTGTTCCGACTGGCAGCAAGTCTTCCTCGGTGATCAGTGCTCCGCGTCGGAGTTGCCGGGAAACCACTCGCCCATAGAGTTGGGTCGGATCCGTAATCCAAGTGTCTGCTACTTTCTCTTCTGGGAAGTAATACAAGTGTAGTTGGCCTGTCGCCTCGTCGATCAAGTTCTCATCGGTGAGTGCTGAAAAGGCGGAGACGGCTTTCGAAGTGGTGATGACTGGGACAAGTCCTTCCGGATTGAATACATCGTCTTTTTCGTCCGTGGGTTGTCCACTCCGAATGACACAAGTCAATTTAGTGCTCAGTGAAATTGCTTCCGTTAGCGGTCCAATTTCCTCGGCACTAACCGCTACTTCCGCAACGACGGAAGTCACCGTTTTCGCCTTCGAGCCGCGGCTAGGAGTAATCGTCAAACCGCTTGCGCCCGTGGTAGAACGCTTTGTTTTCGTAAAGAGCGTGACCAACATACCGTTGGTGACCAAACGCTTGACGCCGTGCTGGCGAGAAAGCTGCCCGACGCGCAGTGAAGGTGGTTTGATGCCGCCGAACAATGCAGCGGGCTCACTGTTGGAGACTTGTTCTGTCGCGTTACGTTCTGGCAAAGCGACGAGGAGATCGAACCGATCACCGTGAAGCAATTGATCGAGACCCGTAATGCTTGCTGTTGGAATCGTGACTGCGAATTTGTTCGGTGGAATGCCAGCTGCCAATCCAGGACGCGTGCCCTTCTCTAGAAGATCGGCCTCGGAAAGCACGACGTTGTAGGCTCGGTCCCGTTTCACAACCCGACCGATCAAGTCGCCCATATCGCGAATGGCACGCGCCGCAGTTTTCTCTGGCAACCACATCACGTGCAGTTGGTTCGTCTGAGGATTGATGAAATCATCCTTCGTCAATTTTTCAAAAGCACTAACCGGTCGAACCAAGGCGGGACAAGCAAGCTGCCCAGTTCGATCTACGGGCCTAGATTCTGGTCGATCGAAAACGCCTGCGACCCAAGCGATGAAAAATCCAGCTAGCCCTAGCATGCCTATGGCGGTAACACCCATCAGCAACATTGGCAGATAGGAAGCAAACGACACTCTTCTTTGTTTTGCCATCTCTTAAGCCGAGACTCGGTCATCGTAAAATTAAAAAACAATCATCCTTGAATTCTCCCCAGCCTAATTGGCAAAGCTTTACTTCGAAGCGAAAAGGCCATTAGAAGCCGTTCGATCACCTTTGGGTGAACCGAAAATGCGGTCTGGAGGGGTTAAGTTTTTGCGATGCTTCGCGCGAGCTCCCTGTAGAAACTGGTGGAACGAAATCTATGGTGAAACGATCTGCTTGAGCAGATTTGGATTCAAAGCATGAATCAAGACGCCTATAAGAATTGCAGGACCATAGGCGAAGTCCTCTTGTTTGCGGAGCAAGGCGATTACGGCGAGTGGTAGACCTGCGATCGCAATCCAAAGTGCCAAAGGCAGGATTGCGAATAGGCCAAACCAAGCTCCAAGAGCAGCGAACAACTTGACATCACCTCCACCAAATCGATCGCCTTGAGCAATGAGGCATGCAAGCAGCAAAGCTACAATGCCGCCGACAGGAAGCTGCCAAAGATTGATCTCGGGCCACAGCCAACAAACTCGCACAGGTATCAAAACCAAAATGGCGAGCCAAATTCGATCCGGTATTTCTCGACTGCGAAGATCCACGCCAGCAGCAATAGCTACAATTAAAACGGGAATCAAATCGATCCAAGAAAACACGGTTCGAGCCAATCTAAAAAACGCCACTTGCAACCACCGGACGGCGAGTGCAAGTGGCCAATTTTCTTAAAGCAACGGAGGAATCCGTTGCAGGAAAATTAGGGAGACTCTGGCTCGATTACCAAACTTGATGCATCGATCCCCAGGTTGTCGGAGAATGTTCCAGAACTTGCAGTGTTCAGGATGATTCCGGTGCCGTCAGCGAAAGCTGTTTGGGTTGTAGCAACGATCTTACCGCTGACGATAGCGCCTTGGTCGTCGTCGTGAGCACCTGGAAGTGCAGCAGCAACGGTACCGAGCAAGTCAGTCGTCTTGTGACCGAGAATCGAAACAGCAGCTAGACCAACTAGAGCTACACCACCGACAAGGATACCGTACTCAACGAGACCCTGTCCCTTTTTGTTGCGAAGCAACTTACGCATTGTTATTTCCCTTATGGAAAAACGAGTTAAAAATGTTTTAGCCGCCTGACCATTACTCCGCGAGGCAGCGGCTTGCAAAACCGTGCGGAGTCGAAAGCAGTCAGGATTTTCGTGGGACACAAGTTGACCAAGGCCAGGCCCATTTGCATCACAGCATGCCTCCGAAATATTAATCAACTGGAATCCATCCAGCCGTGTACTAGTCTTTGCTTCAGGTAACCTGGCAAATCACCGATTCCAAGAAGCAAAAGGTGCCCAAACCGCGCCGACACAGCCGATCGGGTTTGGTCGGACCATCGACCAACTGCACCGCTCACGGCAGGGCATGTTGGTTCAGGTGCGCATTCAGAACCGAAAAAAGGCGGATCTGAGTTGCGACAGCTCGGCAGGGACTAAGAAAGCTGCCCTGGAGGTCCTCGAGGCTGAGGAACTGGAGTAAAGAAGGTTGCCGTCGAATCGCAATCGAGAATGCGAACGATTTCAACCAAGGGCTGGTCAAAGGGTTCAATTTCGAACTCTTCGGGCAACTCTGGCAACAAAGTCAAAGACTGACAAATCGTACAGGTTTCAGAATCATGTCCTGCAGGCTCGTCAGAGGAGTCGTTTTCGGGCTCTGATGAGTGGTGGTGCTGGCAGCCGCTATTTGAGCATGGCGACGCATTCGACTCTTGCCCACTAGATTCACTGTTCGCAATATGACATTCCGCTACGTGTAGCCACGCAGGGATTTGGCCTATAGACACAATCAGGCAGAGTGTGCAGGCGACGGAATGTCTTAAGACGGAACGCATAAACGGTCGAATCACTAAACGGAGAACCAATACAACACCTACGATGAATCAGTTCTGTTGGTTTGTCAAGCCATACGTTTTCTAGAAGAAAGACAAGCGGCACTATTTACTAACTTCAACTAGCTTCAGCCACTAAGGCTGAAGTGCCGTACTTAGAATCTAACGGAACCTACTAGGCCGATCGTATTACCAACACAGGCCCCTTGGAAACGCCAATTTCCCTCGCCTCTTATCTTGGAAGTCAGCCGTTTTGTCGGATTTTTCTTTTCGCTTTGCAGAGCATTTGAGTTTGCACAGTGTTTCGGTCCACAGAATTAGCATGAAAATTTGGCCCAAGTCACCTATTCGAACTGCTGTCTCCGCTTAGTCGCGGTCTGCGTTCCAAAATGTCGGCGAAAGACTTGTTGTAGTAGGTTTTACCCTTGCGCGGCCTGACCGAGGGAATGATAAATTCCTTTCCAAAACGATCTTACTTGATCCTCGCCTTAATCTTGTTCCG
>JBCCEO010000642.1:0-5044 GCA_039030255.1 Planctomycetota bacterium
CAGCTAGCAATTCATTGTGATTACCACGATAGCTGTAGTCAAATCCCATTGTTAGATTCAACGATTCGCAATCAAGATAGCTCACCGAAAGCTCGTAAGGCACTATATCTAGTACAGTCTGGTGCTGCTCGATTGCACTAGCAATGGACTCCGGGTTAACCGCTCCGCTGCATAGTCGGCGTAGCTCCGTTGCAACCCAACGGTATTTCCCCGACTCCTTTTCTTCCTCAAGGCTAAACTCCCCACGCTCTCGCGTGTAAAAGTTTGTCATCTTTGGAAATCGTTTTTGAAGCTGCTCGAAGAAATGTAACACGGACTCACGATTCTGTGGTAGATCCATTTCCGTGTTGAGATGCATATTGACATAGAACTCATCACAGTGCGAAGAGTACTTGTTCATGGCACATTCCTTGTACGACGAGTAATATTGGATTCGATCGGTTCTAAGCCTGCTAATTCAGCGCTTGAAAACTTCTCGGCTTTCACCGGCTTACAAGGCCTTTCCAAACCCATACGGAGGTTTCCAATCGGAGAATAAGTCACGGTTTCAGAGCTTTATCGATTCGTGGTGAAAGTATAGGCAAGCTGGCAATAATGTGTCAAAAACCCTAGGCGGGAAAACGCCTGTTGCTAAAGTAGAAATTCCAGATTCAAGCATTTTTTACCCTGCTGAATATAAGATCGTCAGCCAGCTCCCAAAGCGGACATACAGGAGCCTTTGAGTTTGCATTACGTATTCGTTTACGGAACATTAAAAACGCGGCAAGTTCGGGAGTGCAATTGGCCCCGACGCCCCCAGACAATCGAGCTCGCCTGGACACTTGGGCGGCTCTACGACACTGGTCCATATCCCGCACTCGTTCATGGCACGGACGCCGTCGCGGGACAGGTTTGGGCAATTCACGAAGAGGACATCTCGGCAACACTAAAGGTTCTCGATGAGATTGAAGGAACGAATCAACCCGGTATGCGCAACGATTACGATCGGGAAATCGCCACCGTCTACTTGCAATCCGGACGCGAACTAAAAGCCAGCGTGTACATGTTCGCCAAACAAGAATTGCTTCAGCATTTTTCCTATATCGAACCTGACTTGGACTTCGAATCTCAATTCAATTTTGAGCAGCTCAGTATCTGGCCTCCTGGCTCGGACTGGATCATCTAGTGAATCTAAGGATGAACGCCGCCTACTGCAAATCGATCACACATCAGAGTTGAAAAATTGCAGGTAACGCAATCGAGGGGTCAAGTCAATTTTGCGCGAGCACGACCAAGGCAATTCGCATATCCAGAGCGTGGCTCTTGCAAGAATTTTCTTAGGATTGCGATACTTGGAACAGTGCAAAATTCTGGTTGATGAAGATGTCTTAGGCCTGAAAAACATATGGGGCCTGAGATTCACTGGGTTGGCAATAAAAACCTCTCTTTAGAGTCCTCGACGACCTCGGCTGACTCAATGTCAATGATCACGGAACCCAATAGGGCGCTGGACAACTTTGTTTCCAAATGGAATGGGAGGGTGATACCTCCGGTCTGCCGAAATTCGCTATAGGTGGTCTGGGCGCCAAGGTAGCCAACACCAGGCACAAACTGCAGTGAATGTTCTTCGATAATCCTCCCGGATTCTGCGTTAATCAACATGGTTTTCCCAGAAAGCCCCTTTGTCTCGGCGCGGACGACTAAAAGCGATTGATCGTCGCGTTTTACTTGGCGCATGACATACACTTTTTCATAAAAGTCAGACCAGCCGCCGTATTGGATCGTGGGGTGGGCAGCGACTTCCTGTAAGCGTGCGGCCCCATCAATCCGTGCGAGTTTGCCGCTGGAGTTTGTAGCAGCGGCGTCACTACCATTCGTAATGACTGCCGCGTTGGTAGTCCAAGACTTGAGGCGAAATTCGGAGCGTCTTCCGTCGAGCCACTGTTGAATGGAGCTCGTCATACCAAGAGGCCCCGACTTCATCTTTCCATTCAGCAGTAGCAATCCGGCTTCGCCAAGTCGATCGACGCCGTAGGCATTGCGAACGAGCGCGGCCACCTTTTCGATTGATGGCAGATTCTTGTCGGGTTCAAATCGTTGCTGTCTCTCTGTCCTGGTCGATGTAGTCATCAAAACCGCGGCCGGCGGCATTTGCTCCAAATCGAACTGGTACCTCAAAGTACTGCCAACTTGGAATAGTCCCTCAACCTCGGAATTCGGTTTTCCAACCGCACGAAACTTGCCCGGCCGCTCAAAATAGAGCTGATTGTCTTGCAGTGAGACTACGTAGTAATCTGTAGCAACATCTTCGTCCCAATAGATGCCAACGTACTTTGCCAAATCCATTTGTGTTTTCTGGCGATTGGCAAGTGCCTGGGTATAAGCCTCGACATCCTGTTCGATCAACAGTTGCTGGATAGTTGGCTCCAATTCCATTCCCGATGCAGATCCGCGTGACTGAGTAAAAAAGAGAACAATCATATCCTCCTGCGGCCAAGCCCAAGCATAAGTGCCATCGGAACCATTGTGGCCAAAAATCTTTGGGCTACCGGCGTCGGCCTCATGATAGAGCATCCACTGCTGACCGTACGTCATGCGAAGATTTGGAAATCCCGTCGGATACCCCGCCAGTGTAGACCCGGGTTCGAGTGCACGTTCCAAGGCTCTATCGCTGAGTAAGTCTGCTGATCCGACCTCTCCGCCGTCCATCCACAACGTCAGAAATTTGGCGTAGTCGCTGGTAGTACAGTAAAGTCCCTGTGATGCCAAGAAAATTGGCAGGATGGGATCATCTGAGGGGGAACTCCAGTGCTTTTCCCAGTTTCCGACGCCGCCCGAATACGCACTTGGTACATCTTTTCGATTGGGAACTTTGCTCAGGAGCGTATAAGCATTGTCCATTTTCAGAGGCTCAAGAACTCTTTCGCGGATGAATGCTTCAAGCGGCTGGCCTGCTACTTTCTGAACGATCGCTCCAAGAGTATCGGTGCCACCATCGCTGTACTGGAAGCTGGAGCCAGGCGTGAAGCTTAGTTCTGTTTTTGCAGCCTTTTGGGCAACTTGCAGAATCGAATCATAATCTCCCAGCGGTCCATCGAAGATCGTGAACGGCAAGCCGCTTCGGTGATGAAGAAGGTGTCCTATGGTTATCTCTTTGTGTTGCCCCTGATCAAACGATGGAAGTATTTCAGCCACGGGCTGATCTATCTGAATTTTGCCTTCATCGAGCAATATCTGAATGGCCGTGCCTGCCAACGGCTTGGTCATGGATCGTACACAAAAAATTGAGTCGGTCTTCAGCGGCGTCGCAGTTTCTCGATCGGACCAACCGTAGCTGTTGTGCAAGACCGTTTGTCTGTCCTTTATGACATGGATTTCTCCTCCCACGATCTCCTGCGACTTGACCAAGTAAGCAATGTGCTCGTCAAGCAACTCAATGGCTCGTTCAGATAACCCTAGCTTGCTTGGCTCCGTCTTCGGAAAGGACTCGCCGGCATGGGATCTTGCCAGCAGCAACAAAGGTAGAATGAAAGCGAAAGCTATCCGAGAATTCAAGCACTGGCTAACAATCATTGAAGTGGCCTCAGGGGAGTTTGGCTAATCAAGCTACACAGCGATCGAAGGTATGGTCGCGAAACTGCGCATTAATTCCACCCGCCGCTGCAGCGTAGAGGCTGAATATTGATTTTATTAGGGCGCAAATGAATTCAGATATTATGGCCCAGCCGGCGGGCGCAGAATACATATGGGTAGTACTAGGAGCCATCAGAAAACTCTCCCGTCGCCATCACGCGCCCGATTTTTCGGATCGACGCTGTGACAACCCTTCATTGAAATCAAGCATCTGACACACCAGAAAGTTGCACTATGATGTAGCTTGCGAATAGACCTCGGAAAGCTGGCGGATTGTGTCGGCGATTTCTTTTCTACATCGTTCGGGTTCAAGAATTTCGGCTTCTGTGCCAAGCCTCATTACACGCTGGATAATCTCCATGTCGTGGTACGCTTTGACTCGAAGTATCACAGATCCGTCCTCTGAGCGTGTAAGTTGTTGTTCGGCATGCCAGGGATCTTCCTCAAGCCAACGGGAGGCTTGTTCGGTGAGTCGAATGACGTATTCCTGGGGCTCGACGCCGCTGAAAATGCCAACAGTCTGCCCCAAGTGGGCTTGCAAGTCGACTTCTTCATTCGGCTTGAACCAAGCATCCAAGGCTTTGGCTGATTGGAAGCGATCTAATTTCCAATGTTTGAGTTGATCGGTGCTCTCGCCGTCTTCGCCTTTCTCTGTCGCAATGACATAAATGCTCGACTGAAACAGCACTACGCCGTAAGGTTCGATGGTTCGTTGTGAACTTGGGCGACCGGGTACTTGGTATTCCATTTCCAAATCACGGTGCTCTTGAATGGCGCGATTGACCGTTTTCAAGATTCCTTGGTGCTTTTCATAGGATTTGGTAGGTATGCCGGACACATAGAGCGTCCTCCGATACTTTTCATAGTGCTCAAAAACGCTATCGGGCAATTGCTCTCGGACTTTATTCCAGAATGATTCGATGCCTATCCAGAATTGAGTGCCGACCAGCGGTAGTAAGAGATCGCGGCCCATCGACAGGGCAATGAGCTCACTAGAGGTAATCGCCAGTTTGTGCAGACCTTTGTCAGTGCGGCTGAGTTTCCAAACACGGCCGCGCTGGGTTTCTTCGTCTACCACAGGCATGCCTGCGGCAGTGAGAGCTTCCAGGTCACGGCGGATGCTTCGGGGGTGCAACGATGTCAAACCGAGTTCATCGACGACAGCGTCGCGAAGCTCTTCTAACGTCGCGCCAAATCGAAGCCGCTCAAGAATCTGCAGAATCTTGTGCTGTCGAATTAATTGCTCGTTGCGTGCCAACTCAATACACCTCCGTGTGAACGCATTTACAAATTGCTACAAGCTTCCTCTAGGACAGATTCTTCGACAAAGATCGGGATCGGCGGCTGGACAGTTACCGCAACCGCGATGGCATCGCTTGGCCGAGCATCGATCTCGATCGTCTCCTCGCCACGTTTCAATACTAAGTGGGCA
>JBCCEO010000643.1:0-5043 GCA_039030255.1 Planctomycetota bacterium
CAGCTGCATATATCGCAACCAAACGTTCGATGCAATCTGCAAGACTAACTATAGGTTGAATCCGCATTCGAGCTCACGTGGCGGTTTAAGTCGGCCATTTCGTTGAAAAGTCACACACCCTTTTCAAGATTGGAGCGAATTTGGGAAGCGGACATTACTTCGGTCAGGTGCTCGTCCGGGCGACATGAATTGTCGTCACGCCCTGGCTCGATGTTGTGGCCTGCTAGGGTAAAACGTGAGGAAGTGATATACTCGATTAGCTCTACTTCTAGAAAGATTTGACTGAGGATTACCAATGGCTGCTGGTGACGAAGCGATAAAAGGTCTTCGTGAAGCACTAAAAATATCGCCCGACAATGTTCCGCTGTTGACGCACTTGGCATCGACGCTCGCGAACCTTGGGCGTTTCGAGGAGTCGGAGACGGAGTACCGCAAGGCCTTGTCCTTTGAGCCCCAAAACGCAGAGATCAAACTGGGGTTGATCGCCGTTTATCAACAGCAGGGCAAGGACTCGCAAGCGCTGGTCATTCTTGAAGACATTTGCGGGCGTCGTGATACTCCAGCAAAAGCGTACGTGGTCTACGCTAGAACTCTTTTGGAGCGTGGCCAAGTTTCTGATGCAGTTGCGCAATACAAGCTGGGGTTGGAATTGGATCCTGATGTAGAGGACGAGTCCCTGAGTGATCAACTTGGGATTGGCGAAACGTATCAGGAGCAGGATGTCTTCGAAGGCAAAGTTCGTGGTCACGCTTCGGAAGGCCAAGAGTCATTCGAAACGGAAATTGAACGGCCTCAAATCAAATTCGATGACGTAGGCGGCATGGAAGCCATCAAAGAAGAGATCCGTCTCAAAATTCTTTACCCTTTGCAGCATCCCGAGATGTACGAGGCTTACGGCAAGAAAATTGGCGGCGGCATCTTGATGTACGGCCCGCCCGGTTGTGGGAAGACCTATCTCGCTCGTGCAACAGCTGGGGAACTTGGAGCCGGTTTCATTTCAGTTGGAATTAGCGATGTCCTGGATATGTGGATTGGCCAGAGCGAGCGTAACCTGTCGCGAATTTTTGAACAAGCGAGGTACAACAAACCCTGCGTGTTATTCTTTGACGAGGTCGATGCTTTGGGTGGCAAGCGAAGTGATATGTCGGGCGGTTCTGGACGGCATGTCATCAATCAATTCTTATCAGAGTTGGATGGTGTCGATAAGGACAACGATGGAGTTTTGATTCTGGCCGCGACCAACGCTCCCTGGGACGTCGACCCTGCTTTTCGACGACCTGGGCGTTTTGATCGTGTGCTCTTTGTGCCGCCGCCCGATGCTCCGGCTCGGTCGGAAGTTCTCAGATTGCAACTGAAAGATAAACCTCAAGAGTCGCTTGACTACAATCAAGTTGCCAAAAAGACGCCAGATTTCTCAGGTGCCGACTTGAAGGCCGTGGTGGATCAGGCCATCGAAGCAAAACTGCGTCAAGCGATGAAGGAGGGGATTCCTAAGCCCATTATTACCAAGGACCTGCTCGCTGCGGCAAAAGCACTGAAGCCCACGACTCGCGAGTGGTTCTCGTCCGCCAAGAACTATGCAATTTATTCGAACCAAGGCGGTATTTACGATGATGTCTTGAAGTACATGAAGCTATGAATCCCAATATCCAGCGCGGCTTGATGCTTTTTCAGCAAGGAAGGTTCGAGCAAGCCGAGGAAGAAATCCGTCTGGCCCTGGTCTCTGATCCTGATGATGCAACGGGGCACGCCATTCTTGCGCTTTGCCTGACGAAAAGAGGGCGGTACAAAGAATCATTGGCGGAATCGCAACAGGCGATCCATCTCGCTCCCAATGATCCTTTCATGTTGTACGTTCATTCTCAAGTTTTGTTTTCGCAGAATCAATTCAAAGAAGCGAAGCGAGCAATTCAAAATGCGATTGAAATGCAACCAGCCAATTCGCAGTACTTCGCCATGTTGGCACAAATTGAATTCGCGCTGGAGCAGTGGCCGAAGTGCCTACAAGCCTCAGAGGAAGGCCTGGCTTTAGATCCAGAAGATGTTGAGTGCACCAACTTCCGGGCCATGGCCCTGATCAAGCTAGGACGCAGCTCGGATGCACAAGATACTCTGGGCGGTGCATTACAGCGTGCTCCCGACGATGCTTTGTCTCATGCCAATATGGGCTGGTCTTCACTGGAAAAGAATGAACCGCAGCAGGCGATGGAGCATTTTCGCGAGGCATTGCGACTTGAGCCTGACATGGAATGGGCTCGGCGCGGAATCGTGGAAGCGATGAAGGCACGCTTCTTCATTTATCGCATCATGCTGAATTGGTTCTTGTGGATGAACAAATTGCAGCAGAACGCTCGGTTTGGAATCATCGTTGGGGCTTACATTGGTTATCAGGTACTCGCATCGGTAGCCCGAAACAATCCCCAAATGGCCGTTTTTTTGCGTCCGTTCTTGGCTTTGTATTTGAGCTTTGTCGTAATGACTTGGATCTCTGTCCCGCTTTTTAATTTGATTCTTCGCACCAGTCGCTTTGGAAGGTTGGCGCTTTCGGAGGAGGAAACGAGAACTTCAAATCGCATGGCAATTTGTTTGATTGCGGCGATTGCAATGCTCGGCTTCTACTTCGCAACCGGACATGATCGTTTTCTGGCTGCGGCTCTAGCTTGTGGGCTTTGTATTCCGCCAATAACTATGCTTTACGCTTGCAGCCCTGGGTGGCCGCGCGCCGTCATGACAACATTGGGAATTGGACTGGTCGGCACGGCAAGCTTCATTACGACTTGTGTCTTGCTTGGGTACTTTGTTGCCAATGAATATGGCAAAATCGTCAGTGCCGTAGGCGTTGTGGTCTTAATGCCGTTTGTCATTAGTGCTGTAGCGACACAATTCGGCTCCATGTTCTTGACCTCAGTGACACCAACCAAGGGCGATGATTCGGGACGCATCGCCTGGATCATCGGAATCGTTGCCTTGACGCTTCTGGCGTGTTTTCTGCTTGGATTCCTCGGTCTTGGACTGCTGGCGGTTTATCTGGAGTCTGCAGAAGCCATAGACGTGGCTGAGCCCGTTCCTTAGGGGGCCTGGCAAATTTATTTCAGAATGAAAGCACCGTGTTGCCACGGCCTAGATTGTTTTCATAAAGTTCGAAGGCGTCGATAAAGTTTTCAAATGCGAAAATATTCCCGACTTGTGGGGCGATTTTTCCGTGCTGCATGAACTCAAGGATCTCCGACACATTCTTTTGATATTGCTCGGGGCATTCGACGGCCCAATAGCCCCAAAGACTACCGATCACGGCTGCTTGTTTGATCAGGATCATGCCTGGCCGGATTGGTTTTTGGCCTGCTGTAAAACCGACAAGGGCTATGCGCCCCAGTGGCTTGATGCAGGATAAAAGAGCGGATTCGAAGAGTTCTCCTTGCACCATGTCTACGATCACATCGACTCCAAGCGGTGAGCCAATTTCAGAGCAGGCGTGACGCACCGCTAGTTTAAATTCGCGAAAACTAGATTGATCATTTCCATACACCAGAACACGATCCGCACCTACAGCCAGCGGTAATTCGCACTTGGCTTTCGTGCTCACACCTGCGATGACTTTTGCGCCCATTGCTTTAGCTAATTGAATTGCGGCTAGCCCAACACAGCCCGATGCTCCGTCGATGAGAACTGTTTGCCCAGCCTGAAGCTGACCAACGACTTTCAGCGAGTGATATGCCGAAAAATAGTTGCGTGAAATGTTGGCACATTGCTCTAAACGCAATCCTTTGGGGGCTGACCAAACACTTTGTTTTGCAGCGGCGACAAATTGGGCCATGGATCCGATCTTGGTATTGCCAATTACGGCATCCCCGATAGAAACGTGTGATATTTCATCGCCCACTTCG
Organism: Planctomycetota bacterium; assembly: GCA_039030255.1. Lineage (GTDB taxonomy): Bacteria > Planctomycetota > Planctomycetia > Pirellulales > Pirellulaceae > Aureliella. The sequence goes on from JBCCEO010000643.1 coordinate 3,885, forward strand.
ACAACCGTGCCGCAACAATCGACGCCCGGTGTATATGGCAAGTCGGGTTTTTCTTGGTAGAAGCCCTGAGCCTGCAGCGCGTCGGGATATTGCACACCGGCAAAAGCGGTTTCAATGATGACCTGGTCGGGAGCACAGCTTGGCCGATCGATTTCTTCCACTCGCAGCACGTCTCGCAATGGCAGAATATTTTCGCGTTCTTTACCTTCGCTCGTCCAACCTGCGTATTCATTGCAGCGAACTGCCTTCATCGGTTGATTCATCGTTCCCATTGATCCTGTTGCTTTGGTTAGAAAACTAAATCTGACCAAAGATTTTACAGGTTCCCTTAGCGTTTCATAGATAAAGTGACAAGAGTGACGTATCTTTCAGATGGGCAAAATATTGTTTAGCTTCGTGGTAGCGCGGTTCTAAAGACGCTGCTGAAACGCAGATCTACTGCGCAAATCTTTGGGGAGTTAAAGAAGAACCAAGGGCATGGAAAACGTAGACTCGCATTCCAATCGCAGCTTACCCAACGCCTACTATTTTGTCGTGGCAAGATTGCTTGTTGTGAGTTCTTGCGCGATCGCTTTTAGCATCGCAGAATTCTTAGTCGGCAATCCAATTCCAGGTTTCTATGCCGTCTTTGCTTTGTTCTGTTTGTACCGAGCCTGCCAGTTTTTGTGGCATGCCCGCCAGTCGTGGGATCAAGTTGCGAGTCTATACCACTTTCTGCTTGGAGCAAATTGGTGCATCTTGCCTTGGGTGTTGGCGGGCCTAGCCTTTGTTTGGTGGAGCCCAAGTTACTCGATCGCTTCTTTTCATCCTTTGTTTCTAATTGCTTGTACCAGTGTGCCTTTGGACATCCTGTTTTGCATGTGGGCGATTAAAAAGCTTGAAGATCAAGAGTTTCTGTTGCAGTGGGACAGCTTGCAGTACAACAGTGGATTTCGGCGGTTTAGCATTCCAACGGTATTGCTTTGGACAACCGCCCTAGCGGTAGCTTTTGCAACTTACGGCAACGAAATGCGAAGCGTAGGGTACAAGCAGGTTTCTTACTTTCGACAATGGTGTCCGCCCTATGAAATGACAGCCACTGAAATTGCCAAGCCGTTGTTTCCTGGCAGTGACAGCACCCCGATTCTTTTTATTTCCGTGATTGAAGGAAAGAATGGAG
>JBCCEO010000644.1:0-5034 GCA_039030255.1 Planctomycetota bacterium
CCTAAGCAAATATAGCGGGATGCAGAGTGCAATGAGTAGCATTAAAGCTAGTGCGTGGGCGATCGGAGCAAACCGAAAAAGCCGGCGGACTTCGAGTACATCGAATATGGATGCAAATCGGTTGTGAACAGCCATTTGGATCTGAAGAAATGGCAAATACAGCGATATCGCAATCATACCGATAGCTCCAACAAATCCAACGAGTCCTGGTAATCCAACATCATCCGATCGCAATCCAACGATCATCATCGATACTGGAACAAAGATCCATAGCAGCACGCCTGCACTAGACCTTGCGCCTAGCCACCAGAGTCTTGGGATTTGAAGTGAAGCAACGAGCTCATACAGTTCGTCACTCGCCTTGCCCCAAGTGGATGGACGCCAAATCTCCCTCACAAAGCGCAGCGGTGCAGGCCACAGAAAGTGCCACCAACGACCACCACGTATGGCAGCCCATGAAAGGTGAACCAGCCAAGCCGTTGTGATCAAAAACGCTCCGATGCGCCAACCATTCGCAGCACCGCTCCTCGGTTGTAACAGCTGCGCTGAGTAGGACAGATCCGTAACGAGCCAAACGGGAAGCCAAGCTAATGCCCCGAGCAAAGCGAAAGTTCCGAGCTTTCCTGCCAAACGCAGACCAGGAAAGGCGCTCCGCCATGGTCTTCGCTGCGCCAGGTTTGCCGCTGCAACTAACAGATAACCGAGGCTAGCTAGCTGAAGGACCGGGACGGCAGCCACGACCGCCAACAGCACCCCAAGGCATGCCATATCCCAGCTCCGCCCAAGCAACCAGGCAGGCCAAAGATACCATGCAAACTTCTTTTCACTCGTCTGCTCCTGGCCGCTTTGAAGTTCGGACAATGCATCTGCTTCAGCGGCCATTTGCAATTCCGCCGTTACTTCCGATTGTAGATTCGAATCTACCGGCGGTGGGAATTGGCTTGGCCCAATGTCCAGTGAGGGAATTAAGTCTGGATGGGCTTTTGATTGGACGTGATCAGTTTTCGATATAGCTGTCGAAGAATCCTCCTTCTGAGGCGGAGAGAAATCCGTCGCCGCCTCTTTCTCCACCAATTCTGCCACAATTGGCGGCGCTACAACGTCTGGATCAGACGCTGGCTTCGGTGGACGAGCCAACTCAAGCATTGGCGTTTCCAGCTCAGGATCTTTCATGCTCTCGCCCTTCGAAGGGTGGGGAGTATTGCTGGACATCCGTTGAAACAGTTCGCTGAGGGCTTTTCGTGAAGATTGCTAAATTCTTGCCAAGCAACGATCGATTTCTTCGAAGTAGGAGGCATGCGTCAACGTAAGTCTAGCAACTCCACTGGAATTACCGCTCGGCTTATCAGGGATTCGCGATGCCAACTTATACTTATCCTTCGAACTGGTTGTTTCAAAAACCTTAAGATTTCATCATGATTGATGAAACGGCGATTTGCTATCGGCGTATACAAATCGACCGCCGCAGACGTTTGGACCAACTGCAGACGCTTATCCTCCTGATCATTGCTGGCTTGAGCGAATTGTCGCCTTGAACTGGCAAGCATCGAGAAGTAGTACGAGTGGAACATGGGAATGAATTCACAAGACGACAAAGCTACTCAACGGTTTCACCTTCGACGCATTGCCCAGCCCCTTCTGATGATTGCCGCCTTGCTGACAGGAGTCACTGTGGTGGCTGCCACTTTGAGTCGTCGTCCAAAGATTGATCCGCCCGAAACATTTCGTAAACATTACAGTCCGACCGATTTCGTACAAACGTTGGCGACAAGCAACTCGCAACTTGCGAAGATGGCTCAGGATCAGGAGGTTCAAACGGCTCCACGGGCAGATGATCTCACCATTGCTCGGCGCATCTCGCTCGCCCTAGTCGGAAACGGAATGTCATTGGAAGAGATTCGTGCTTTGATGCTTGTACCTGAAGATCGACGTGTCGAGTGGTGGACAAGCTACTTGCTAGAGGATCGACGCTGGGCCGACTATTTTGCCGAGCGTTTTGCTCGAGCTTATGTAGGCACCGATGCAGGTCCTTTCCTTCTTTTTCGACGCCGCAAATTCACAATGTGGCTGGCAGACCAGCTGGAAAATGATCGGCCCTACGATCAGATCGTACGCAAAGTGTTGAGTGCGGAGGGATTGTGGACGGATACACCACAAGTCAATTTCATCACAGCAACAATGGATAGCAACGGAGATCGTCCCGACCCAATTCGTCTGGCCGGGAGAACGGCACGAGCGTTTATGGCCCAGCGTATTGACTGCCTACAGTGCCACGACGATTTCTTGGGAGATCTCGATTTTGGGGGCTCTGGTAAAGAAATCGAAGGAGTGCAGCAGCACTTTCACCAACTCGCAGCTTTCTATAGCGGAACTTCGCTCAGCGATCCAGTGTTCTCCGGAATTCGCGAGGATGGCACGAATTACGTGTATAAGTACTTGGGCGAAGAAGAAGAAGTCACAGTGACTCCGCAAGTCCCGTTTTACGCCGAATTATTACCTGAGGATGGGAAGCCTCGGGAGCGACTCGCCGCCTGGGTCACCAGTACCGAAAACCGTGCCTTTTCGCGGGCTACTGTCAATCGAGTCTGGGCACTGCTATTCCTGCGGCCGCTAGTCGCGCCGGTCGATAGTATTCCGCTCGATGACAATGTACCTGAGGTCCTTGATACGTTGGCAGAAGATTTTTCCAAGCATCAATTTGATCTAAAGAGGCTGATTCGCCTTATCATCCAAACCGACGCCTTCCAGCGCTCAAGTCGTGCGGATTTTGAAATTACCGGCAAGCATGAGCGGCACTGGGCAGCCTTTCCTTTGACGCAACTGCGACCCGAGCAAGTCGCGCAAAGCGCCTTCCAAGCAAGTAAGCTAACTGCCGTCGATTACTCAAGCTCGATTTTTACACAGCTCAAGTCCTTTGGAGACCGAAATAACTTCCTCAAAGCGTTTGGAGACCGAGGCGAAGATGAGTTTGAGGAAGAAGCGGTAACCATCACCCAACGATTGGTGCTGATGAACGGTAATCTGACGAAGGATTACACGAAGGTTGACATGGTCAACAATGCGAGCACTCGGATCGCGAACATCGTCAACGATGATCTAGAGGTAGTGAGGCTTGTCTACCTGAACGTATTGAATCGCGTTCCATCCGATACGGAAGCAAGCGCCTTTTCGGCTTTCTTGGAAAACAAGAAAAACAACGACCGGGCAAGAGCGGTTGGCGACATTTATTGGGCGTTGATGAATTCCACAGAGTTCTCTTGGAATCATTAGTTTTGATTGAAAAACCACCCTTTGCCACTTTAACGATAAACACAGGCAACTGGACGACATAAAGGACTCTGAGCCATGCATGACAACAATTCCAGGAACGGTTGCCGTGGTTACAATCGACTGCAATTGTCCAGGCGTAATCTTTTGCGGAATTCTGTTGTTGCCGGATCCGCACTTTGGCTAACGCACTTTGCGGAATCTCTAGCGCGGGCAGCCGATTCGGACAAAAACAGTCAGCCGAAATCGCTGCTCTTTATCTGGCTTCAAGGCGGTCCTAGCCAGCTGGAAACTTTCGACCCGCACCCAGGTACTTCCACTGGCGGCGACACCAAGGCCATTGCCACTTCGATTCCGGGCGTTCAAATTTCGGACTTCATGCCGGCTACCGCCGAGCAACTGCACAATGCGACCTTGATTCGTAGTGTCATCAGCAAAGAAGGGGATCACGAACGCGCAAGTTACCATCTTAAAACGGGCTGGCGACCTGACCCAACAATTGTTCATCCAGCTATTGGCGCCATCGTATGCCACGAATCGGAATCTAACTTGGAGATCCCAAGACACATTTCAATCGAAGCCGGACAATGGCCGGCACGCGGCGGATACTTGGGAGCTGGATTGGATGCTTTTCAAATAGGAGATCCTGCAAAACCTATTCCCAATTTGACAGCAGCCGTGGATAGCACGCGTATGAATACACGTGTGAATTCGCTTTTGAACGTGGTAGAAAGCGAGTTCCAGCGTGGTCGCTTAAAGGAATTGAATCAAAAACGAACCTTACACGAGACTGCAACGAGCAAGGCGATAAAAATGATGAGCAGTGAACAGCTCACAGCCTTCGATGTAAAGCAAGAAAGTGAATCGACGCTGGCAAGTTTTGGAGATACAAGCTTCGGTCGCGGTTGCTTGGCAGGTATTCGACTTTTGCAGTCCGGTGTTCGTTGCGTCGAGATAGAACTCTCGGGCTGGGACTCTCACATCAACAATCATGAACTTCAGGGAGGCCAAGCAACGATCTTGGATCGGGCACTTGCTGCCACTTTGCAAGAGCTGGGAAGCCGCGATATGCTCGATTCCACTGTCGTATTTTGCGGAGGCGAATTCGGGAGGACTCCAAGAATCAATCCAGCCTCAGGTCGCGACCACTGGCCGCACGGTTTTAGTACTTTGTTGGCTGGCGGCAAATTCAGACGTGGTTATGTCCATGGAGAAACTGCCGCCAATCCGGATCCAGAGTTGCTCCGACGCAATGGGGAAACCGCGCTGGATCCTACAAAGCTGACCAGCGATTGCATTACGGTTCCTGAACTCCATGCTTCCTTGCTTTCTGCCCTTGGCATCGACGCCAGTCATGAGATGGATACACCGATTGGCCGCCCACTCCGTTGGAGCGATGCCCAGCCATCAAACGTACTGTTCCAGTCCTAGCACTTTCGTTTTCTTGCAGGCACGAAACGCGTCGTGGTTGCGTCTTTTATTAAGGCCAACTTTTTTCTACGCCCGTGGCAACCCTGCTTGAGCGCCAACGTGTCTCGAAATACGTGTAAATAGGGTGGATTGGGCAGATTATGAAAGCGCATGCCGTTCATCCAGTCTTGAATGAAGGCTCACGAATAACGGTGGTTGCGATTGACGTATTTTCGTTTTTGCCAGCGAAATGATGGCTGATAGCGGTCTCTATGGCCAATAGGGTTGGATAGACGCTACACTTATAAAGATTGACATTTCACCTAGGTGAGATAGTCTGTAACTACCCACCGAAAG
>JBCCEO010000645.1:0-5030 GCA_039030255.1 Planctomycetota bacterium
ATCAAGTTTAAGAGGCCGTCATCATGACTTCAAAGAATACACGTCGTGGATTTTTAAAGACTGCAGGTCTAGCGGCTGGTGTAGCTACACTCTCTCCGGTTCCAACGATTGCTCGAGGCCGTTTGGAGAAACCAACTCTGCTGGGCATTGGAGCGGGCGGTAAAGGGCGAGCCGACTTGGAGGGCGCACGCAAAGCGGGCTTTGATGTGATTGCTCTCGCCGATGTAGTGGACATCAAGGCCTTCAACGGACCGGCAGACAAACGGACAAAGGGCCTGGGCCAAGTCCGTACCGCCTTCCCTGACGCTGTGTTTGGTACCGACTACCGCGAGATGCTATCCGAACTAGGTGACAAGGTTGACGCGGTCACGGTTTCCACGCCGGACCACCATCACTTTCATGCCAGCGTTCAAGCCATGTTAGGTGGCAAGCACGTTTACTGTCAGAAACCTCTCACGCATGGGATCTGGGAAGCACGCATGATGAAGGAGGTGGCTGAAAAGACCGGCGTGAAAACTCAAATGGGCAATCAGGCGCATGCTAACGACCACATGCGTCGCTGCATTGAATTGCTCCGAGCAGGCGTGATTGGCAAAGTAACGGAGATCCATACTTGGACCAATCGCCCTATTTGGCCGCAAGGATTCGCTAAGCCGCCAGCTCCAGAACCTGTGCCCAAGGGCCTGGATTGGAGGCAATGGATCGGCCCCGCCCCCTGGGTCGAATACAACCGAGTTATCGCGCCCTTCGCTTGGCGTGGCTGGTGGAATTACGGAACAGGAGCTCTCGGTGACATGGCTTGCCACATTATGGACCTTGGCTTCTGGTCGATGAAACCCGGTGCACCAACTTCCGTCATTGCGGAACAAAACGGTGCAACAGATTACTCTCCGCCAATTAATTCTAATATTACTTGGGAGTTTGCTGCTAACGACTTTAGCAGCAAGGACGGATTTACGATCAACTGGTACGACGGCTACGTGGATGCCAGTTTCAATCGTGAAAAATGGACGCTTGACAAAGCCAGCAAGGAATACAACCACCCGTCGGAAGAAGTCTTAGAAGGCATGGACTTCAATCAGTTTGGAAGCGTGATCATCGGCGAGAATGGTAAGCTGTTTTTCAATCGCGGCCGCGACAACTGGGTACTGAAGACCAATAGTGGTATTGATGGTTTCGAATGGCCTGCTGAGTCGGTGCCGCGCGCCACAAATCAAGATAACTATGTGGAATGGTACGAAGCCGTTATGGGCAATATTTCTCAAGGCGAATCGAACTTTGGTCTCGCGGGACCGTTTACTGAAACGATTCTTCTAGGTGTTCTTGCTCAACGCGTCGCGGGCGAGAAACTCGTGTGGGATGCTGAAAACATGAAAGTGACCGGACGTGCTGATTTAGATCCGTACATCCATCGCGAATACTCCGACGGTTGGAGCGAAAAACTCTTGCTCGGGTAAATCGAGCATGGATATCCATCGCTGGACTTTCTACTACTTTTTGATCGGCCTTGCGCTGGTGTTTGTCTTCATCGCACTGTCACCGAAAGATAGCGCCATTGCACTAAGAGAGGCTGTCGATTTGCGCATGCTCGGCCGTTTTTTCGGTCGTAGCAAGAGCAAAACGCAATTTGTTGGCAAGCTTGGCTTTACTGCATCCCTATTCTTCAGCATCTTATTGCTGCTTTTCGGTGTATTTGCGGGCAACGGCGGGCTGGTCGGACTGAGCTATCTTTGCCTCATGGTTCTGCTGTTCGGCACATCAGCATTACGGCTCCTACGCAACTTTAGCCTGCAGCATCTGTTCTGGTTAGTCACCGCCAACGCAATCGCCATAGCGATTTTTTACAATATGTTGGGCCGAGATCGAGCAGGACTAACTGGAATCTTGGCAGTGATCATTGGCAGCGGTACTTTTTTCTTGTGCTGGAGCATTGTGGCCCATTTCGGACGCCCCAGTCTTCGATCGAAACGGAAAGTGAAACCTTTCTCGCTTCCAGAACCTACCAGTGCTCGGGATTCTTCGAATTCCACACTCACAGAAAACGAATCAGCTGAAGAGGAATCATTGGAATGAGATGCCCACAAGTCAAAAGCAAACTCCCTCAAGGCTCATTAGCATTCACAGTGCTCGCGATTCTAGTTGTTGGACAATGCAACCCGACTCAAGCAACTGAACGGCCTAATATTCTTTGGATCACTGCTGAGGATTTGAGCCCGGCATTGGGGTGCTACGGGGATCCTGATGCCAACACGCCTAATATTGATGCCTTGGCTTCGCGCAGCACCAAGTTCACTCACGCTTTCGCGAACTCTCCGGTGTGCTCAACAGCTCGTAGTTGCCTCATCACGGGCCGCTATGCAACGAGTCTTGGCACGATGCACATGCGTTCCGCCTTTCCAATACCTGCGGACTTCGTTGGGTTCCCAGCATTGATGCGCGATGCTGGCTACTACACTTCGAACAACGTCAAAACAGACTATAACATTCGCAACCCAGGCCCTTTTATCCATGAATGTTGGAACGAGAGTAGCGCTCAAGCACATTGGCGCAAACGTCCGAATCAGGACACGCCGTTCTTTGCTGTTTTTAACCTGATGGAGAGCCATCAGAGTCGCTCGATGGTGTGGCCACGAGAAAAATTCTTGGCTGAGATTCAAATCCAGTTATCTCAGGATCAAATACACGCTCCCGATTCGATGCACCTCCCACCCTACTATGTCGACACTCCAATTGTGCGACAAGAATGGGCTCGGTTCTATGATTGTGTCAGCGTAATGGATCAAAAGGTAGGTAAACTCCTTACGCAACTGGAAGATGATGGACTTAGCGAAAATACGATTATCTTTTTCTTCGGCGACCACGGTACAGGAATGCCTAGGCACAAACGAGCATTGCTAAATACCGGCATTCATATTCCGCTGATCGTCCATATTCCCAATTCGATGCGGAAATATGCGGCCCAAATTCAGGAGTCCGAAACCAATCGTTTGGTCAGCTTTGTAGACTTCGCTCCCACTGTTCTTGAGATGGCCCTGATTGGCGTGCCCAAATACATGCAAGGCGTTTCCTTTGCGGGGCAATCTGACTTGCGCAAAAATGCAGTTTACGCCTATCGAGATCGCGTAGATGAAGCGCGTGATCTTTCCCGTGCGGTGCGCAAACAGGATTATTTGTATATCCGAAACTATATGCCACATCTGGGATACAACCAACCTACGGCCTGGCCCGACCAAGGAGCACTGCGGCATGAGTTTTACGAAGCTGCCGAGAAGATAAATTCAGGGAGCTCAAGCTTGACCGCCGCCCAAAAACACTTCCTTGCCCCGGCCCGCCCCTTCGAAGAGCTTTATGATTGCAGAGCCGATCCACAGAATCTCCGCAATCTAGCCGGCGAGACGCAGTTTCAACGTCGCCTAGATGAACTGAGGCGTGAGCTTGACGAATTACTAGTTACCAGCGGTGATCGTGGTTTTATACCCGAAGCCAAATTGATGGCAATCATGGACGAACCCAACGCAGCGATCGACAGCGCCGCCAAGCGTTTTCGCGAAGCTGCTGAGCAAGCTTGGGGCAACGGAGGACGAAGATGAATTGTGGCGAATGCTTCAAGGCTCAGATGCTGCGCGTTATTGGGCGTCACTCCGAGTCCGATCTTGGCAAGGTGACCTGCCCGAGACATTAAAATCAACGCTTCTCGAAAATCTTGATTTGCAGCAAGCGTGGATTGCCGTCGAGGCAGCTGCTACGTTGGCGCACTTGGGAGAAGAAGAATCACCAGTCAGAATCCTTGGAGAGATGCTCCAGAATCACGACCTGAATATCGTGCTGCAAGCTATGCGTGAAGTAGAAATGTTGGGAGAAAAAGCCAGTAGCCTCCGCGAGGTGGTAACGAGGGCAGCCAAGAAATATCAGAGCATGTTGCCAACGCAAACGACGGCGACCTTTGAAGTGACTCCAGAGCAGGACTTGGCGATGTTCATCGGTTTCTCAGCCAGGGCATTCTTGCAAAGAAACTAAGCAAGTCCTTAGATGCTGGTGAGATTCTCTTGAAAGAGCATTTCAATATCAGAAGGATTAACAGGAAATCTCTCGAGCTCATCCACAAATCTGACTGCGCTACCGTGGTAGGGACCCATCGATTGCCGCCGAATTAATTCAGCAGTAAAGAGTATGTTTCTGCCTTTGAGTTCAAACATGCCTGCAATCCGGTTTTCTTGCAGCACCTCTGCACTGATCAAGCCAAGTGCCGAATCGGAGACGTCTCGAGTAATCATTTCAAAGGGCTGGCCAATGGGCTCGTTTTGCGCATTAAGGCCTACTGCCAAGACAACAACTAGCAAAGGATGCCGTTCTTCACAACGACGATCGTCGTGCCCTTTGTACATGGTGGCATTCATATACTGGCGTTTGGCAAATCGCGCAAAAGAATCCGTTATGGTTCCGATGTATCCTTTCGCAGGTGCTAAGGCCGGTATCGCACAACGGCCAACAATCGCCTCGTCAGAATAACATTCGTTCGCACTTGCAACCGAATCCAACGCATTCCCCTTCCCAGTTGTAAATCGTAAGCAGCTAGAAAACGTTCCTGAATGCGACTTATGAGCATCAAAATCAGGGCTCGATCTCTATCCTAAATGGTGGCTTTCGAATTCAGGGGGTGTGAGAAACACCCCAGTGGTGTTGATAGATTTTAATGAATTCGCCGGGGATGGGACGACTTTGCCGATTTTTCCAATTGGATGCAAAGAAGTGCTTTTAGATGTCAGATCGCATCAAAAACTAGGACACCAAGGTTACTTTGTCTGTGTCGATTGATGCGAAGTCAAAATTCGTCCGGCAAACGACCATAAATACCGGACTGAATTTCCGACAAACTGCTTGGATCTCCACCGCTTAGAAAATACTCCATCAATGCTTCAGGCGACATGTAGGAAGTGGATATGGTGACTCTCTCCTCATTGATAAAGACGACCTTGCTATCCTTGGGCGGTTGGTAGGCTTGGCCGTTCATATAAATCTGCACATCGCCG
>JBCCEO010000646.1:0-5022 GCA_039030255.1 Planctomycetota bacterium
GAGAATTGTAGTTTACGGCCACTTTGCCGATATGATTACCCTGTTGCATGAAGCGGAAGGCTGCAACCGTGTCGTCGACATCGAAACTCGTGATTGGCAGTGCCTCAAGTTCACCCGACTCAAAACGCGGTACCAAAGCACGTAGACGCTCACCCATCATTTTGGGTTGTTGCTTGAAGAGTTGATCCAAGTCGATGGCGAACAATGCCAAGTTGTTGCGGAAAGGATAAAGTCCTAGAGCCCCATCGGAGTAAATATCACGTTTGCCAATCTCTAGGAAACGCCCACCAGTCTTCAACGTTGAAATTCCTTTGGGAATTGCTTCACCGGGCAAAGAATTTAGAACGGCGTCCACTCCTTCGCCGCCCGTTGCTTGCAAGGTCGCATCAGCAAACGCCAAGGAACGAGAGTCCATCACCACGGCGGCTCCGCGATCTTTTACGAAGAGTCGCTTTTCGTCCGTTCCCGCAGTCGCAAAGACCTTGATACCCTGTAACTTGGCCAGTTGCATCGCAGCCAATCCAACGCCTCCACTGGCAGAATGCACAAGTAAAGATTCACCCTGTTGCATTCTGGCGCAATAATTCATCGCATAGTCAGCCGTTAAGAATGCGATAGGCAGGGTCGCAGCTTGCTCATAAGACAGATTGCACGGTTTGCGTGCAACCAAATGTTCGCTGACAACAACGTGCGTACCAAAGGAGCCTGGCGCGACCGCCATCACCTCGTCGCCAACTCTCCATGAACTGCCTTTCGCGACTCGGCTGATGCGTCCAGCACACTCTGCACCGAGATCGATCGGACCGTCTGGTAATCCGGGATAGAGATCCAGAGCCTTCATCACGTCGCTGAAATTCAAGCCCGAGGAGGCAACTTCAATTTCAACTTGACCCGTTTCGAGAGGCAGTTCCGACTTGGTTTCGTAGTGTAATTCTTCGACTCCCGAGGAATTACCAACGCGAAGTTGGCAAGCCAAAGTGTCTGCAGCTTCTCGGGAGGCGGCTTTGCCGGCCTGAGGACCAAAACGATGCACGAATCGACCACCGTCACGCCACAGTACTTCATCCTCTTCGTCGTCGGCTAGCAACTCATTAGTCAAATGATCCAGGTCATGTGCTGAAATCTGGGAAGGCAGATCGATCAACTTGCTCCGCAGCGGGCCAAACTCGCTTACGATCACGCGGCCAAATCCAACCAATGGCCCTTGAGCCAAATTGGTCGCTTCCGGTTCGCCATCCTGTGACTGGGCTCCGCTAGTCACAATACTCAAGTCCGCGACCGATCCACCTTCAAGCTTGTCCCAGGCTTGCACTAAGTGCATCGGAGCAAGCGAACTGAGGATACAACTTGCGTCGAGATTGGCCGTGCTAATTGCCGAAACTGCAGGAACGTCTAAGCCCCACAAGTACACCAGGTGCTCAGGATCTTGCTCTTGCTTGTGAATCTCAGCAAACACACTTGAAAAACTGGCTTGGTCTTCTGGGTCCACTTCGTAGAAAGGTGCCTGAGTCTGAGGAACCAAACTTCCATCGCGATAGATTTCTGAAACTAGATCTCCACGCTGTCGCAGCCTAGCTGCCAACTCGCGACCGCAACCCGATTCATCCATAAACAAAACCCAATGCTTGGGCCTGCCTGGTTCCTGGGTGTTCTCCGAGTCAACGTCTTGCTCCATCCAACTGTAGCTATAGATAAGATCTTCTGTCTCTTCGATGTTGGTGCCGCCGGCGACCCGCATGCTCTTGAAGCCCTTGATCGCCGCACAGAGTCTTCCTTGGCCATCAAAAATATTCAAGTCACAAATGAGGTATTTCTTCGTCTTGCTGAGCATCGTCGTGTGCACAGTGGCCTTTGCCCCCGGACTTCGATAGAAGCAAAACTCGTCGATCTCCACAGGCAAATACAACCCGTCCAGTGTCTGGTCAAAATGTGGATCTGCGGCAATCATGCTATGGAAGCAGCCATCTAGAAAAGCCGGATGCAGTGCGTAATCACTTTTCGCCTCAGCCGTCAACTCCTCAGGCATCATCAATTCACACAATGCCTCACCGCTGCATCTCCAGCCCTCGCGTATCGCCTGGAAAGTGGGACCGTAGTTCAAACCGATGCGATCGCAATAGGTATAGAGTTGCGGCTGAGTGAGTTGCTCACTACATCGCTGCCGTATCGCCATGATTTGCTGTTGCAGTTCTTCTTCGGCAGCTTGAGCTGCTGGCGGAGCGTCGCTGCTTGGCCGTATAGTTGCCAGCGGCGTCCACTCGGTACTATCACAAGGACGTACAGACAGATTCAACTGGCGTCGGTCTTGGTCATACTTTGTTTGAATCCACTGAGGATTATCCTCAGAGATCATGCAAGCACTCTGCAATTCGATTCGGCCAAGTCGGGCATGATCGGTCTCGAAGACTGTTTGAGCCGCGGCAATCGCCGTCTCCACCATCGCAGCCGCAGGATAGACGATAGCACTGCGGACTTTGTGGTCTTTCAGGAAACGCTGCAATTTAACATCGATTCGCCCTTCCCAAGACAAACTTGCGCTGTCCGCGCGTACCCCGAGCAGTGGGTGCTGCGTCTCGGCTAGTCGTGTCGTTTCCGACTGGATCGATTCCGACCAAAGTTTTTGCGTTTGGAACGGATAAGTCGGGACAGGTAGCTTGCGCGTTGGTTGGTTGTAGAATCCAGACCAATCGATGTCGAAGCCCATCGAGTAGAGGCTGCCAAGTGACTTCGACATGCACTGCAAATCGTCCTGTTGTTTGCTCAGCGAGGGAACCGAGCGCACGGACTTGCCGGCCGCTTGGAAGCATTCGTTGATTGCATAAGCGAGAACGGGATGTGGCCCTACTTCAACCGCAAGCCCATATCCTTCGTTGGCCAAGTATTCCATCGCGTCGGCAAATCGCACGCCTTGTCGAACATTTTGCCACCAATATTCGGCCCCGAACTCGGTTCCTTCCGCCAGTTTACCGGTAACAGTCGAGACTAAATCCGTGTGGGTTTTGCGAGGTCGAATATGTGCCAGTGATCTAAGCAATTCTTCACGAACCGGCTCCATCTGAGGACTATGGAAGGCGTACTCAACCTCCAAGCGTCGGCAAAAAATTCCCGCGTCATCTAACTTGTTGGCCAGGCCTTCAATGGCATCTTTGTCACCGGAAATCGTTACCGAAGTCGGGCCATTGATCGCGGCAATGCTGACATCTTTTTCAATTTCTTGCACCCAGGCAGGGACTTCATCAGGAGAAATACCAGCAGCCACCATCGCGCCTCGGGACGTAGCTAGGTCCATCGTGCGGCCTCGGTGAAACGCTACTGCACATGAGTCTTCCCAGCTTAATGCCCCGCTTAAGTATGCCGCAGCAATCTCACCGACACTGTGCCCAACCACTACGCTTGGAGTCACTCCCCAGCTCTCCCAAACAGCCGCCAGTGCAACTTGGATTGCAAATATGGAAGGCTGTGCGATCGAAGTTTGTTGCATGCGAGACGTTTCCTCGCTGCGTGTCAGCTCTTCGAGCAATGACCATTCGCCAAGCTTTGAAAACTCATTGTCACATTTCTTGATAACTGATCGAAACGCGGGAGAGAAACGCAACATCCCGCGCCCCATAGCCCACCACTGCGGGCCTTGCCCAGAGCACGCGAAGACTGCGCCCTTATCCAAACGCGCCGGGCTGAAGTCCTCGGCGAGTTCTTCGGGTGCTGATGCGGCCAAGGACCTGAGCTCAGAGATCAATTCAGTTCGAGAGCTTGCACAAGCGGTTGCCCTCTGAGCCTGGTGACTACGTCGGTGCGCCAAGTATCCAGCCAACTCTGCCAAGTGATACTCGGGATTTGCATCCAACCAATCAGCGAGGCTCGCTGAGTATTGCGTCAACGCCGATTTGCTGCGAGCCGAGAGCGGCAGTAAGATTGGAGTCGTCTCCGTCTCACGTGCCACGGCCCCATCGCGAGCAACTGGCAGCGCGTGCTGAGCTACTGTTTCGCTAGATGGCGCCTCTTCAAGAATCACATGCGCATTGGCACCGCCGTAGCCAAAGCCATTTACGCCCGCAATTCGACTTACATTCGAGTCCCAATCTTGCGACTCCAGCGGAACCTGGAGATTCAAATCCTCAAAATTGATCTCAGGATTCGGCTGCTGGAAATGTAGATGCGCAGGTATACGTCGGTGGTGCAGCGCCAAGGCGACTTTAATCACACTTGCAATCCCAGCCCCAGCTTCCAGGTGCCCAATATTGGTTTTGACCGAACCAATGCGGCAGCGTTCACCCGGTTGCCGATTCTCACCGAGCACCGAACCGAGTGCCCGGGCTTCGATTGGGTCGCCAACTGGCGTTCCTGTTCCATGCGCCTCCACATACTGGACGTCTGCCGGAGAAATTCCTGCCTTATTGCAGGCTTTGCGCAACAGCGACTCCTGAGCGTCCTGACTTGGAACGGTCATGCCCGGTGTGCGTCCGTCTTGATTCAGCGCCGTCGCCCGAATCACCGCATACACAGAATCCTTATCGCGCAAGGCGGCTGACAAAGGCTTAAGCATGATCATGCCAGCACCTTCACTGCGCACGTAGCCATTTGCTCGCGAGTCAAAAGTCTTGCAACGACCGTCGGGCGAAAGCACACCTAACTGGCTAAAGGCCACGTAGAAGTCCGGCATCAGCAATGCGTTCACACCGCCGGCCAAAGCCAGCTTCGCATCGCCACGCCAAATCGACTCGCAAGCCATATGCACAGCGACCAAGGAAGAGGAACAAGCCGTATCCACGGCAACACTTGGACCGCGCAAATCGAAGCAATAGGAAATGCGATTGGCGGCGATACTAGAAGATCCACCTGTATTCGAATATGCATCAATCACGCCGCGGTCTTGGAAACTTAGGTTGGCCACCGCGTAGTCGAAGCTGGAAATACCAACGTAAACGGATACAGATTCTCCTGCAATTCTTTCCGCCGGCTGGCCGGCATCTTCCATTGCCCGGTAGGCTACCTCAAGCAGCATGCGCTGCTGCGGATCCATGC
>JBCCEO010000647.1:0-5001 GCA_039030255.1 Planctomycetota bacterium
ATGCCATCTTGTTGCGGAAGACGGACGTCGAGCAAGATAAGGTCAGGACGACGCTCTTGCACAAAATTCAAGCCTTCCTCGGCGGATGATTTACTCACGACTTCAGCAACCGCCTGCGAGAACATGCGTTCAAATGCCCAGCAAATGGCAGGTTCGTCGTCGACGACCAGAATCAACTTTTTGGCTTTGGCTGCAGGCACTTCAAATTTTTTTCGTTCGGGAAGCCAGCGAACTATGTTTCCTGGGTAGGTGCGTTTTCTGACAAGTTTGCAGTTTCTAGATTGCAAAGGAATTGGAATTCTGTCCAAGACTCCTGGCGGCGCCAACTAACTGTACCACGAAGTTGCTCTGCTGCGCGGCGGACGAGAGCAAGCCCAAGTCCCATTCCTTCAGGTTTAGTCGTGACGAATGCCTCGAAAATCTCCGGTTCGATACTAGGATCAATTCCGTCACCATTGTCGGCAACGGTGACTTCAAGCATTGAATCGCAAAGTCTAGCGACCAGCTTCACATGATCCCCCGCTTGAATAGCGTTGATCAGCAGATTAGATATGGCAGCCTGAAAACTCTCGGTATCCGCCAGCTGCTGTCCAGAAAGTTGCTGCTCGTCGACTTGCCAATCAAGTTGGCAACGCAAGTGCCTCGACATAGTGTCCATGTTGCCGTGAAGATCGGATAGGCTGGTCAAAACGAGTCCTGGTTCGGGAGCCGATTGTTCGCCTCGACCGACCAACAGCAGGCGATTTACATACTCCTCGGCTGCGCGAATCTGCTGCAACGCGATCTGAAGTTCTTCACTGCTTTCTGCCTGCGATTGTTGACGAAGTTCGATGGCGAGTTTGGCACCGGTTAGGGAATTGCGAAGTTGATGAGCCATTCCGCCGGCGATTTGGTGCAATAATTTGGAACTTTGCTGACGGTTTACTTCGCCCCATAGCTGCTGTAACTGTTGTCCCATAGTGTCCACAGCGCGTCCGAGTCGGCCGACTTCGTCTTCGGTTTGATCGCCACACTGCACGTCAAAATCGCCCGCTGCGACTGACGCTACTCGCTGCTCAAGTCGGCTGAGGCGGTTTGCCAAACGCTGCGCGAGACCAACAATAACGACGGCCAACGCAACGATCGCAGACAGGCCTGTCAATAGCGGTAATATTGCGGCGCGTTGACTGGCTTCGTCGAGTCTTTGTTGCTGAAACAAAACAAGCACATCCAATTTCGAGTTGACGTTGGGTGGCGGAATCCGCGTAAAAAAGCCTACATATTTCTCTTCTCGGACTTCGATCAGATCCCCATGCCTGTCTTCGTCCTTTGGATTGGAAGTTGACGCCATCACGATACGTCGGTAATCGTCCGCCAACATTTTGCGAGCTTCTGCAGAGAGTGCCATGCTACTTTCGTCAATGGCTTCATCACGAATCGTAATCAGTTCCGTGCTCGTCAACTCGGCCAGGGAGCTTACGACGCTAGCCGTTAGCGGATACGTGGCCTTGGAGATCGTGGCTTCGATTGCACGAAACTGGTTTTCTACGTCTCGCTCGGCCGATTGCCGCCCCCAAAAGAATGAAAACACACCGACGGCACTGGCTGCGACCAAGACGACTGCTACCAAAGGCAGGAGTAATCGGAAGCGAAAGGACTGGTACCAAGAGGGATTCAACTGCGTGTCTTCTCTAGAAGCATAAAGACCTACTGAACCGTCCATTATAAGCGGCTTCGCGTGGTAGTTTTTTCACCAGTTTGGCCATTCTTTTGCCATGAGGCTTGGTGATTGGGCAGGAAGTAAAAGGATCGCTGCAGTCTGGAAAGTCATGAAAGGAAAGTGAAAGGGGTTTTTCCCGCTCTTTGGAATTCGCAAACTCTGAAACGGCACAGTATTCGCATTGAGCCAAGTGCAGCCCTTGGAATCAAAAATGCTATGGATCTCATTTGAAGAAAGCCAATGATGCGCAAAAGATCTTCGCTCCGTCCAATTCAGACTCGATTCTCCCGAACAGCTTTTACACTCGTAGAGCTTCTTGTCGTGATTGCCATCATCGGCATCTTGGTTGGCCTGTTGCTGCCCGCCGTCCAGGCTGCGCGTGAAGCCGCGAGGCGCATGAGTTGCCAGAATAACCTCAAGCAGCTGTCTTTGGCTTGCTTGAACTATGAAAGTGCTCACAAACGCCTGCCACCCTCTACCGTAATCGACTTTCGACTGGGAAACACTGCCAACAATTCTGGATGGGGTGTCCACGGGCGTATCTTGCCTTATTTAGAACAATCAAATCTTTACGCCGAAGTTGATTTGACACGTGGCTGGGATGATCAAGTTGTGATTTCTGCCGTACGCGTTCCCGTCTACCAGTGTCCCAGCGACCGTCTAGCTGACGATATTCGCGATCCTGGCCGCGGACGACCGCTGCTGTATCCGACCAATTATGGATTCAACATGGGCCAGTACTTTGTATACAATCCGCAAACTCGCAAGGGCGGCGAGGGCGTATTCTTTCCGAATTCGTTTACCAAGTTGGGCGCCATTACGGATGGAACCAGTTCGACTTTATTGACTGCTGAAGTCAAGGCTTGGACGCCGTACATGCGCAATGGTGGCCCTTCGTCGACAGTGCCGCCAGTCAATGCATCCGAGGCGGCTGCCGTTGTCGCCAGCGGTGCTCAGTTTAAGATTACCGGGCACACTGAGTGGCCTGACGGACGCGTCCATCACACTGGTTTTACGACCGCAATGCCTCCAAACTCGGAGGTCATATACCAGAGCGGTGGCAACACTTACACGGAGATGGACTTCAATTCTTGGCAGGAGGGCAAAAACGGTTCGGCTGGACCACCCAGCTATTCCATCATTACTTCTCGCAGTTTTCATACAGGTGTCGTCAACGCAGCACTTGTTGATGGCTCGGTCCAGACCATTAGTGAAAACATCGACTTAGGAATCTGGCGCGCGTATTCCACCCGCTCCGGCGGCGAGATCGCGCTGATCGATCCATAGTGCGCTTTGCAAGCCAATTTTGCTCTACCGCCCGTCAAATCATAACGTACATATATGAACGATGAACATTGCAAGCGATAGGGCGCGAGCCCTCCGGTGCAAATGTTTTTCATGGTAATCTAGTCACGAGGCACCGCGATCGGTGATAGCTGTATTACGTTGGGGTGTCGCTAATCGGGATGCAGAAGCTGGCTTGAATGCGTCCCATTTGCAGTTTGAGTAGCCCCAAGAATGATTGCTGGACAAGCCAGTAAGGGTAGCGATCGAAGACGTAAGATTTGCGGAGCTGGTAACCGCTCGATGGTAGCCATTGGTCCATGAAGTAGCGCCACGTCTCCTCGGCTTCTTGCATTTTTCCGTGAAATTCTGTTGCAGCGACGAGTCCTCCGCAGAGCACTTGTGTGTTCACTTCGCCTTGGACATCAAAGTCGGTTGGAATGACGAGAGCTGCATCGTATCGGTAACGATCCTCGGAAGATTCGTCCCAGTAATCATGGTGAATGCCGATGAATATCGAATGCTCGTGCACAAGTTTCTTTGGTTTGGCCCAACGCAAAAGTTTCTGCCAAGCATGATGAAGCGTCTCCGTAGCACCTACGTGGCGGACGACTGCGACACGACGTTCCAATGTCGTTTCCAATCGAACTGACAACTTGTCTGAGGCCAGTTGCCGAGCTATCGCACTGCTTGAATCTCGACCCTTGAGACGCATGTAAGGCACCGCCGCCTTGTTATCGCGAAAGTTCTTGGGCGAAGTTCCATAGTGGCGCCGAAAGGCTTTGGTAAAGCCGGCGTGCGTCAAAAAGCCAAAGGTCCGTGCGATCTCATCCACGCTGGCTTCTGACCAAACGAGGCAATAGGCCGCGTACTGCAATCGGACTCGACGTAAATAGCTCTTGGGCGACTCACCGATAACCGCCTGAAAAGCACGCTGGAAATGCTTGTCGGACATTCCCGCGATTTCTGCAAGCATCGGGACGGTCAGCTCGGCACTAAAGTCCTTTTCAGCTGCCAGCGTGGCATCCAATATGCGTCGGCGGGTATCAGGTTTTACGTGGGATTCCATGAGTCGGGCTAACGAGCCGGGAGTGTCAAGAAGGAAGGAGTTTCAATTTAATACCTTCAAGCGTAAACTCCAATCGCTTCGTATCGACGAAGTATCAGCGAAGCCGCTTGATCCTGTCCAATTTGCAGGGTTTTTTCGAGAAGAGAAGAGAAGAGAGTAGCAAGGGCTGTTCGACGAACGCATTGAATGGCGTTGGTTGTTCGCCTTTCAAAGAAAGCTAGGCGAATTTGGTTTCCAAATGAATCCCCAACCACTGGAGCCGCCCCTCGCGTTCCGTCTGAGTCGACTAGCTTAGGACTCGTTCGGTCAACTTTCGCATACTTTTCGCCGACCGGGGCGCGAAAATGAGGACTGGCGATTTTATTTGCAGATTTGCGCGGGACACTCGGCTCCCTGCGTCGTCTACTTAGTAGAAGCCAGCAGCGAAGGCAGCTGGACTCGTAAAAATCATTGGGAAGGGCACCTTGGTACCTCCGGCGGAAATTGCGGAATTGTGGCAAAAGCACTCAGCGGGATTGCTATTGCTGGTCCGCGCTCGTTTCGGCAATCAAGTGGATTGTGACGCAGAAGACATCTTGCAAGAGAGTTTTGCAAGATTGGCACGGCTGAAGCGGCCGCCGGAGGACGCCCTGGCTTGGCTCATGAGAACCTCGCGGAACTTGGCAATAGACCTGCTGCGATCTGGCAAGAGAAGACGCCATCGTGAACATGTTGTTGCAGAGGGCCGAGGCTGCTGGTTCCAGTCGTCACCAATTCAATCACTTGTGGCGGCCGAAGTGGCTGAGGGTTTGCAGCAGCTTGAGCCGGAGTTGCGTGAGGTCTTGATAGCTCACCTTTGGAATGGGATGAGTTTTCGGCAAATCGCAAATGCTTTGGACACGTCGTCCTCGGGCATACACCGCCAGTATCATTTGGCATTGGAGCAGCTGCGAGAGTACATGGACGCTCG
>JBCCEO010000648.1:0-4996 GCA_039030255.1 Planctomycetota bacterium
ACCGCGTCGCCGAGCTGATCGAGCAGTTGCGCAAGATCCTCGGGACCGATCGAAATTGGAATGCTGCGGTTGTCGGCGCCGGGACGATCGGGCGCGCGTTGATGGGCTATCAACGGTTTCGCCTGAAGGGTTTTGATATCGCCGCGGTGTTTGACGCCGACCCAAACGTCGTTGGGTCGTACGTCGCCGGTCACCATGTCCGCCCGTTGAGCGATCTCGGCACGTTGATCGACGAGCGCGAGATTCTGATCGGGATTGTCGCGGTGCCGGCGGAGTTCGCACAGGACACGGCGGACAAGCTGATCGAAGCGGGCGTGCTTGGCGTGTTGAACTTTGCCCCGGTGCGCCTTGAAGTGCACGATGCCGTCAGCGTGGTCAGCGTTGACTTCTCCGTGTCTCTCGAACAGCTTGCGTTCCAGGTCTCGCTCGGCATGACCGGCGATCTGGATACGGATTAAGAGCGGTCAGCTATCAGCGGTCAGCCGTCAGCTATCAGTTGTCAGCAAGTAGGGCAGGTTTGCCAGCCTGCCGTTGTTCGTTTGTCGTTGTCCGTTCGTCGAGGCGGTCTATGTAGGCCGGCACGGATTGACGGACCCGAAACGCCGGGCAAACGCACATCAGCGTTCGACGGCGGGTGCACAGCCCCCGCCCTACACGGATAGGATCAAGCCCAAAGCCCAAAGCCCAAAGCCCAAAGCCCAAAGCCCAAAGCCCAAAGCCCAAAGCCCAATCTCAATCGTCAGTTTCGGTTTTGTCGCCGAAGATCGCCGAGCCGACACGAACCATGTTCGCGCCGCATTCGATCGCGACCTCGAAGTCGTTGCTCATGCCCATTGAGAGGATGTCGAAGCGTTCGCCTTTGCGATGCTTGCGAATCTCTTCGAAGAGTTCCGCCGCGCGCGTGAACACCGGTCGAGCATCTTCGGGGTTCTCACTCAACGGTGCCATCGCCATCATGCCGCGAGCGCGGATGTTGAGCATCGTGTCGATCTGGTCGAGCAGATGCCGCGTCGCCGCGGGCGCGATGCCGTACTTCTGTCGTTCGTTCGACACGTTGACCTGCACCAGCACTTCGACCGGCGTGTCGAGTCGAGTGCCCGCGGTCTGAATCTCTTCGGCGAGGCGGAGTGAATCCACGGAATGGACGAGGCGAACGATCGGCAGCGCTTTCTTGACTTTGTTGCGCTGGAGATGACCAACCATGTGCCATCGCACCTGCGGCATGCGGTCGGCGGGTTGATCGCGATGCAGTTCACGGAACCGTGTCAGGTACTCATCCATCTGGGCCGCGCGCTGGATGAGCTGTTGGACCTGGTTCTCGCCGAAGTCCGTATGGCCGAGGCGGACAAGCTCACGAATCTGATCGATCGATGAGTACTTGGACACCGCAACGACGATCACGTCCTTCTCTTGCCGGCCGCTCCGGGCGGCCGCATCGGACACCCGCTGCTTCACCGCGCGATAGCGATCCGCGAGGGACGCGGGTTCCGTCGTCTCTGAAGTTGCAGGGCGCACGTCTCCAAGCATAGTGCGAGGATATGCGATCACCGGTCGCCACTCAACCACTCGACAGGGATGATGGGATGGTTCGTGCTTTTTGTATAGCAATACTGACGCAGTATTGCTTTGGTCCAGCCTCCACCGCGGATCGTGTTTACGCCGAGCTTCTTGCAGTGTGTTTGGTGATAATACCGACTCAAGTGAACACGCGTGGCATGCGAACAGAACAAGAGTGTCATATATTGTACGAGACAAGCGAGTCATGCTACGCGTAGTCTCACTTCGAGACTACAATAATACGAGGTTACACAATATCCGAACACCTCCCCCTGAGTCGCATAGGAATAGTAAGCGACGTTATAAGACACGTGGGGAGAGTCTATAAAATGGTTAATTGAGTGAATCAGGAATAAACATATGGCCAAAGAGAAACGGCATTAGCATTGTTCGATCAGTCGTCGAGGTGGACGGCGCGGCCGAGAGGATTGTCGTTGCGGTGTAGTGGAGACATCAGCAGGAGGCACGTGGCCGGTGGGTGGGGCTAGTGCGGCGGTTGGATGTGGGGCAGAGGGGGGTGGACCAGGAATCACTGGATAGCGGCGACGGATAAAGCGGCGGTTGCGTCGCAACACCCTTCCGGTAACCAGCTTGACGAGATAGTCACGATTTTGAAGGGTCTCGACGATGATCCCGTACTTGTCCCAAGCTTTGCTAACTGGGTGCTGCACTGCAACTCGGTTGCCAACAGCAAGGTCAGGCAGGGGACGGGAGCGGGAGTTGTACCTCTTCTCCAGCTTGTCGTGGGCTTTGGCAGCGGCGTCTTCGGCGAGGTGGTTCGCTTTTTGCCATTCGGGGGCAAATGCTCGACGGTGCGCTGGGAGCGTGTCTTGAACAGGGTGGCCGTAGACGAGTTGGGCGGGAGACTTTCCAGAGGCTGGAGGCGTGTTTCGATATTGGAGAAGGGCTTTTGTCCATTCGTCAATGTTCATCGACGCGGGGGGGCAATGCCAACAGCGCTTGATGAGCTTTTTAATGGATTTGATGGCTGCTTCGGCCCGTCCGTTGGATTGGGGGTAATAGGGCGAGGAAGTGTCGTGGGTAATGCCCCAAGTGGATAGAAAATCAGCGAAGGCCTTTGCGATGAACTGAGGGCCACCGTCCGAACAGAAGACATTGGGCACGGAGCACTGGCAGAAGATAGAGCGCAGTGATGAGATCACCTGGGCGGTCGTGGCTTGTTTGCCGAGATGGAACATAAACGGCCAGCCAGAGAAAGCATCGACTGCGATGAGGAAGTATTGTCCGGCGTATTGCCCAAGATCCGCGTGTATCTCTTCAAAAGCCTTGGTCGGGCGTGGTCGGGTAACAAGTGGCTCCTGGCATTGGGACGGCAAGTCACGTTGACAATGGGTGCAGGACTGTATCAGTTGCGTGATAGCATGGTCGATGCCGGGCCAATAAACGATGAGTCGGGCTCGCTCTCGTGTACGATTGATGCCTTGGTGTCCTTCATGCAACTTTGCGAGGATGGATGGACGAAGAGAGGCGGGAATGACGAGGCGGCAGCCAAACACAATCAGGTCATCATCGATTGCGCATGATTTTGATGATGGAGGAATCGATTGAAAGATTTTTTTCTCATTTGGGTGTCGGGAAACTTCAGGAATTAGCGGTTGCCAAGTTAGAAGGTTACGCAAACGCAGAGCTTGCCAAGCAATTTGAGTGCTCTGAGCGAACAATCGAGCGTCGTTTGCATCTAATTCGAGAAAAGTTTGAGCAGGAGCTGTTGGATAAAGATGAGCATTCGCCTGAAAAAGCTTCCGATTGAATCCCTGGAACGGATTGATGATCTTTGTGCCGAATTTGAACGTAAGTGGCAACTAGGCGAGCCCATCTCGATTGAGTCTTTTCTTCCGAACGATCTCGACCAAGACGAACAAAATGTTCTGCTGCTTGAATTAATCGTGCTCGAAGTTGATTACCTAAGGCGACGCGGTGAGTTCCCTGCAGCAGAGAATTACACTCAGCGATTCCCTGATCAACAAGAACAAATCTTGAAAGCGCTTTCCGAGGAAGGCAAAACGCCCACGGCCACGTTTGAGCCTCCAAGTATTAACCGCTTGGCCGAATTATTCCCAAAACTGGAGATCCTTGAATTGCTAGGGGTTGGTGGGATGGGCGCTGTTTACAAAGCACGGCAAGAAGGGCTCGACAGAGTCGTTGCGCTCAAGATCCTCCCGGAAGAATTTGGCTACGATGTAACTTTCGCACTGCGCTTCACTCGCGAAGCCCGCACTCTTGCCAAGCTTAGCCACCCGAATATTGTCTCAGTCTACGAATTTGGAAACGTTGGAGAATCCTATTACTTTTTGATGGAATTCGTGGACGGCGCGACGCTCCGAGATGTTGTTTCTGCTGGACAATTGGCACCGGAACATGCTCTTGCAATCGTTCCCAACCTGTGCGACGCCTTGCAATTCGCGCACGACAAAGCCGTCATCCACCGCGACATCAAACCCGAAAATATTCTTGTGGCAAAGGATGGTTCGGTGAAGATTGCAGACTTCGGTCTCTCTAGAATTCTCAGCGAAGAAGGTAGTCAACCGGTGCAGTTGACGCGAACTCATCAAGTGATGGGTACCCCCCAATATATGGCGCCAGAACAATTCGAAGGAAAAGGGGGCGTCGATCATCGTGCGGACATATATTCTCTGGGGGTTGTGTTCTACGAAATGCTTACTGGAGAATTACCTATCGGTCGATTCGCTCCTCCATCCTCGAAAGTAGAAGTCGACGTGAGATTGGACGAAGTCGTTTTGAGAACGCTAGAAAAGGAACCAGATCGCCGCTACCAAGCAGCAAGTCATATTAAATCTGATGTCCAGTTAATTACATCGGCGGGGCATTCTTCGCTAGCGCCGACATTGCTCGGATATGGCGATTCGACTGAGAGTCCAAATTCCGAATCCAATGATACTTCTGGGCAAGTCGGATCAGGATTACAAAAGCAAGAACTTGCGGCAAGGCTTCTTTTGACGCGCAGTGCCTTGATGGAGCGCGTACGCCTCACTTTGAAACCGCTATTCCGTGGGCAACTGATTCAGATCTTTGTCGGACTACTACTGATCGTACTTGGGGCTCAATGCTGGGCGCCTAACACCGATATTCCGCATCGACTTGTCTGCGGTATTATTGTCCATATTTATGGAATCGTTGTAATCGCCTGTGCTGGAAGGGTTTGTTCCCGCATCGCAAAGATTGATTACTCCAAACCGATTCGAGAAATTCGCAGCAAAGTTACAGAACTAACAGCAAGCTATTTGCGATTAGGTGGCTGGATCGGATTTCCATGGTGGCTGATGTGGCTGCCAGCGACGGTTGCGATTGGTTTCGACCCCGTAGTTCTAGAACGCAATTCCTTCATTCCTTCGATCGTCGTCGGCGTCCTCGGATTGGTGGGCTCGCTTTGGCTCTACTACTTCCTTCAGCGACCAGC
>JBCCEO010000649.1:0-4995 GCA_039030255.1 Planctomycetota bacterium
AGCGCACGAATCTCTGTTTGGATGTTGGTGAAAAGGTCAGTGAATTCGGGGCGATCGAAGGTGCCCTTGTCAGGGCCATGACCGGGGTGTCCGGAGTAGAGCACGCATTGCGAGAAGGCGGCGATCAATTCGTCGGTGTCGATAGGCGCGAAACCGATTGGGTCGGAATCAGGGATACAACTGCGGACAATGGCAGCCTGATCTGCGGCAGAATCGTGGCGTGCGTCGTGAACCTCAAGCATCGTGACGTAGTTGAGGCCATTGATAAGCTCTTCGAGGCAGTTTAGATCGTCGGGTAGAGCCATACTCGGAGCGGACAACGGAAGGTTTTTACGACACCGCCCAAAACGAAGGGTAGTGGGGGCATAACGTGGTCCTAAACATTTTGTTCCAAAATCTCTTTCAAAGTCAACGGTTTGGCTCGTAATCCAGCAGCCATCGCTGGCGTCATGCCGATCGAAGAGTGCTTGCGAACGAAATTGTAATTGCAGAAGAAGATGGCCTGCATCGCTTCGTGATACTCCTGTTTCTTGCTGAAGCCGTTTGTCAGTCGCGTGAATCGGCGCAAGTGCATGCGAATGGTCAGATTGGCACGCTCAACGTGGCTTGTGCAAATACGATCTTCTTCGGGATTGCCAAAGCGAACTACTTTCTCAGCGCTCATTATCGTGGCTGGAGAGTAGCGTGTTTCTTCTTGCTGGCTCTTGTACTTCTTAACTAGCTGCGCGAAGTGGATCTTACCGCCTAGGGCGAAGGGCACGTTGTACTGGTAGCCGTGGAAGCCGTCGCTCGTTACTTGGAATTCACGAGTGCAATCAACAGCATCGGCCACTTTGTTCAAGAACATTTCGGTGTGTTCGTTGGTGCGTTTGCCGACATGGAAGGCTGGAATCAGCTTGGTTTCTCGGTCGATTGCAACGAAGGTGTAAGAGTCGCCGAATGCGTCGGTGCATTCCCGCTTCTGTGCCGCCTTCTGTGCCGCCTTCTGCTTCATGCGGACGAAGCTCCACAGTTCATCCAGCTGAATATCGTCGAGCTCTACGTTCTGGATGTTATCGTGCATGAATTGCTTGCAGGCTTCGCCAGCCGATAAGACAAAACGACCAATGGTCTTGCGGTCCAAGCCGCTTAGGCGAGCCGTCGCCCTAATGCTCATACCTTCAAGCAGCATGTTTAGCGCCATGACTGCTTTGTCAATATTGGTGCGAGCATCATCTAGTGGCTTCGACTCTGTGAACCGCTGGCCGCAATCCTTGCAGAGGAATCGCTGCGTACCTGCAGCTGTCTTTCCCTTCTTAACGCGGTTCGTGTGTTCGCATGCTTGCGCGATCATCTAGCTTTGCCTTGTATTGGGCTTTCGCTAGAATAAAGGTTCCTAGGCCGTATCTTGCGAAAGCGAGCTATGGTTGGCCCGGTGTTACCAGCACCGGGCTTTTCCTTGCCACTTGAATCCATTATAGTAATTCTAGTTCAACAGTCAACTTGAATTAAATATAAGGATTCCAAAATGGCAAAGAAAAAGAATGCTCATGGTGGCGCAAGAGAAGGCGCAGGCAGGCCACCAGCAAACGGCGAAGGGAAAACCAAGGTCGTTGCTGCTTCGGTGCCTGAATCACTCGCAGATGACCTAGACGGATTCGCAGCAGAAAAAGGCTGGAATCGTTCTCAGGCAATCACAGAAGCAATTCGGACGCTACTCAAGCGTAAGTAGCGGAGAGAAGGGGAATCGAACCCAATCCATGTGGATTCCCTACGTTCGTGTATAAGTCGAATGCGCCGCCAAGGCGCGGGCCACTCTCCATTCAGAGAGGAAGCCGTTCTAGAAACACGAGGGGACCTTACACATTTGACTTAGCCAAGAGGGGCTGAAAAAGCAGTTTGTTCAACTCTATTAAGGAACGCTTTTTTCTGTCGAAGGTTCGTCCAATCGACAATTTGATTTGACTTTTCAAGTTTACCAAAAATGTACTGTACTTCGTCGTTCTCCCTCAACAGGTTACTATCACCGCCGCGAACCACTGCAACTGTTGACACAGGTTTGCCGTGAACCTTCGAGCCTCGCAAATCTTCAAACATAATATGCAAGAACGAGGCATGGTTTCTAACGTTAACGCTGCTCTTTATTGTGATGTCTAGCGGCTCCATCGCAGTGCATTCTTTCGGTCCTTCCTGAAAGAAGGCAACCGTGTGCCAGCTTTCACGTCCCTTCACTGGGCGACCGGGATTGATGGGGTAAGTCGCTTTATTCGAGTTTGCCAACAGGTCAAGTTCGCGAAACGAAGAAAGCAAATCATTCCTTAATCGACCAGAATTGTCGGCAGTCGTTTCAGTTAGGGCTGCTTCCATGCCGCCACGCGAAACCAGGACGCCAAACAAATAGTTGCACACTGTGTCGATCTCATCAGACGAAGGCGCTGTAATTTCGCCACCTTCCACTATATGGAAGTGCTCACTACCTGCTGACAACAGTTCACCTAACTCAGAGCTTGCCGATTTACTTCTCCAGCTATCGACCCAGAGCTTGTAGACACTTGGCTTGGCAAGGAAACGGAGTGCTGATGCGTCCCATTTGCCATGCGATTCACCCACAAAACGCATCGCAATTTGCCCACCTCTTTCCACCAATACACCAACGTTCCGAGCCTCCTGGCGGAGGGGCTCACCAAAGTACTGAGCTAGCGCATAGGTCGCTACAGAACTTTCATCGTCATATGATGTATTCTGGAGGTGGATCATTTTCGTAACCTGCGAACGGGTCGAGAAGTGACATCTCTAGTCTAGGGAATCGCCCAACTTCGTCGCGAAACAAACGCGGGAGAATCTCCCGTCGTTTGAGAAGCCAAGCACCAACTTTTTCACCTAACATCTTATCAACCCCTACCGCACTGGCTTCAATCACAAGGGCAGTAATGGCAGAGGTTGGGATGCGAAGAATCGCCTCGTACCATATTGAGAAAGAATCAAGCGACGTTATGAATTGACTGAGTGCATCATTCGCGTATCGAACACAAAGGCACTTTTCTGCACTGTGTAGATGAGACTCACCTTCGTCCGAAAGTAGTGCGTTTCCTTGGTCAAAAACGAAGGTTTCATCTTCGTAGTAATTGTACCAGATATTCTCCAGATGCCGATCATCATTCGCTGTCCATGCGTCAAAAACCATCACGCCGCAGGCCAAATCAGCCTTGTCTCTGCAGAATCGATTTAGATCAGCGTCTGGAAGTTCTTCGGTCGCAGCGGAGACATGACAAGACGCGTAGAAAAGCTCGCTGTCTTTCTCAAGTACCATGCCTACCGGTATCGGAAGGCCCATGTATTGGCCAAGTCTCGAAGCAACCAATTCATTGTATATCTCGAACTCATGGTCGGGGTTTTTCTTTGCTAACGCATTGATTCCGACAATACGCCTTTGTCGCTGAGACAGGCCGGTTGCCTTATTTGGTCCCCAAGCGTTCTTGTGAATGTGATAGCGGTGCCCAAGCATACCATTAGTCCTTATGGTCTATTGACTGCATCGGCATTTGGGGGGCGGAAGTAAAGGGATTAAGCGCAATCCCTTTGGATCACGAGTTGCTAGCGTTCTGTCGTCCGAGAATTTGCTGTAGTGATTTTCGGAAGGTCTGCAGATCTGTCCCCGGCTGATAACCCCGGTCGAGCATTGCGACGCAAAGCTCCATTAGCGTCGGCACTTCTAACTCTGTTTGCACTTGTCGGGCGGCTTCAATCATCGACATTTGGTTCAAAACGTTAACCTCTTCGCCAAACTCCTTTACCGCCCACAGCGCCACCTTGTGGCCCTTGCCCCTCCGAACCTGGACAATTTCGCCACGTTTTTTCAATCTGTCCAGCGTTGCACGAACGGCTGTAGATTCACGTTCTGGTAAACCTAGCAACTCCAAGAGTTCGGCCAGAGTGAAGTTCCGATCTCTTGGCACAACGTCCATGATCCGGACGCGCATCGGCACCTTGGGCTTCTTGCGCCCTTTCAATGATGGCTTGCGTGGTTTTAGCCGTTTCTCAAGCATGGCTATTTCTTGCAAGGCTTCGTGGTATTCGTCACGAGCCGCAAGAATAGCCGCATCGCGTTTCTCTCTTGCAAGCTTTCGTAATTCAGAAAATCTATCCATTCAGCCATGAGACACGGATAGAATGAGAGGTTCAAGGCCGCTCTGAGTGGGACCACGTTATGCCCCCACTACCAAACGAAGCGGACAATGTCTGAACTACGAGAGATTGTACCAAGGCCATGGCCCGTTGCCAAAGAGCCAAGGTGTGCCGAAGGCCTAGCGTAAAAACCATGTTGTGCGACCGGTGAGCCAGATCAATCGTCGCCATGGGGTGTAATGTCCCATGTTTCGTCACCAATATTGAACGCGTCGATAAAACCCCGACCGGTTTCGTCATCGCAGTTGAGAACCAAGCCAACAAGGTCAACGCCGAAATCATTGGCGACCGGAGCGATGGCCAGAATCCGGACAGTCACGGAGAGCGTTGGATTGAGAGGAATGTTGACGAAGTGACCTACGGTTGGAGCCCCGTCGAGCACCTCTACGGCAGCAATGTAGATTGGTGCGGGCTCTGGTGTCGTGAACGTCGCGTGGACATGAACACGAGCTGAAATGGTGCGTTCTGTCATTTCGGTAGGTCGCACAACGGAAGGTTTTTACGACACCGCCCTAAACGAAGCGAACGATGCCTGAGCTACAAAAATTGTACTAAGGCCAGCCCGCGCGGCCAAACGCGGAAGGTGTGCCGCAGGCCTTAGCGTAAAAACCATGTTAGGTGACGCTGAAGTGCGTTTACGGTCTCAATAGCGTAATGCCCCGATCGGCCTCCCATTTGCGTAGATGTTTGGCAACCAGATGTCGGTCTGACTGTAGACGATGTGTGTCGAGCGTAAATTGAAGCAACACGCGAGCAAACGATTCGCCGAAGTCGATGTTCGGTAACCACGCAACCGCATTTGCGGCCCAAAAACCAGATGAACGGAAAGCG
>JBCCEO010000650.1:0-4989 GCA_039030255.1 Planctomycetota bacterium
ATTTCCGAATCAGTCCATAGAATCGGCAGAAACAACTCTAGTCGTCGAGGCGCTGATCGCTGCGGCCGAACAGTATCCGGTCGTGAAAACGATGATGTTCGACTACGTGGACGAACTCGTTTCAAAGATTGCTGAGCAACTCAAGCTGGCTTATCCTGCGAGCGGAAAGTCGCAGTGTTGGTCGGTCGCGTATGGATTGGTTTCGCTCTGCTTCAACCAAGAATCCTTGGTGGCACTCCAGTTGCCGCCGAAGTATCTCAAGGCGGCCAAAGCCAACTCACGTTTGCTCATTCAATCGCTGGAAGCTTCATCCTCGGATTCGTCTTCGACTTGATTGATACGCTCCGTAATTTCGCTGAGCCGCGTGAGGCTTTGCAGGGCAGCGGGAAGAGCGACCGCGGATTGAAGAAACTCAAGCGAATAGGTAACGATCGAAAAGATGTTTCCAGCGGAAGCACCAGTCTGAGACGCAGAGAACCATAGATTAAACCCGAGCATCGTTAGCAATACGGCAAAAATAATCCCATAAACAAGACTCTCCGTATCTGATAAACGTACTTCTTGTCTCCGCAATCCGAGGAAATGAGCCGCAATTTCCTTGGGTGAACGACTCTCCAAAGCATGAATTTGCTGCTCACTCTGCTCATTTAGCTGACTGTTAAGTCGAAAAAATAGCTTTGAAAACGCGGCATAGATCAGCAAGATCAAAACGACAGAGCCAAAGGCGGATCCGGCAAGCAGGTAGTGGAAGGATAGCAGAATGCCGATCGATGCAAGAACTTGCACCAAGGAAGTCATTGCCATCGGTGCTTCGAATTCCAGGAAGTCCACGAGTTCACGGCCCATTAGAATCCGAGCATTGACG
Organism: Planctomycetota bacterium; assembly: GCA_039030255.1. GTDB lineage: Bacteria > Planctomycetota > Planctomycetia > Pirellulales > Pirellulaceae > Aureliella. Next base: position 866 of record JBCCEO010000650.1, read on the forward strand.
ACAGATACTGGCTTTTCGTCGGATCGATTCGCCTGAGTCTCGCCCATGGCGACACGGATCGTTCCGTAAGCTCGCGTATCGTAGACACGCCGGGCAGTGGCAACCACCAGAATCCCAACGAAGAGTCCAATTAGGCTAAGGAATGGATTCCAGTCGTTCGCCAGCAATCCGTCAATCGACCAGCCTATGAACAGCGGCATCACGGCCAAGACAGCGGTTTCCACAAAGGTCAATCCCCACGTTACGCCTACTTGCATCCAGTAGCGGCGGAGAATGCTCGAAAGAGAAAGCTTGTCTGTCTCGGAAAACGCCATCGTAAGAGTCTAGGTGGAGTACGCGCGAATTGTCAGGATTGGCTTTGGATATAGAAGAAGGCTTCGCCAGAATCATCGTGCATCATGATCCGATGTCCTTCATCTGAAATTACGCCTCCGCCATGCGCTTGGATTTTTGCTTTCGCTTCTGCCAAATCATCCACGGCAAAGGTGCAGACCCAGTATTCGTACTCGCCCTTCATTTCATTGGGAATTACCAAAATATTTGCCACATGTTCTTGCGAATCAAAGGCACCATACTGCCCTTCCTCCTTTCCAGGCCGCATCGTCCAGCCGAAAAGCTGCTCGTAGAAGGGCAAAACTTGGCTCGCATCCGAGACGTGCAGCTCGTTCCAAACCAAGTGTCCCGTATCTAGCTTGCGACTATCGAGCTTGCCGCCATCGTAAACGGTGAATCCAGCTCCTTGAGGATCTCGAATCAGCGCTACTTTGCCATCGTAAAAATCGTCGGTCAATTCGACTTTGGCTCCGGCAAATCCTTTCGCTGTCTCTGCAACCTGCATTGCATCGCCGACTGCGATGTAGCTCATCCAAAAATGTGGCATTTTGATCTTCTGAAAAAACGCAGGAGTTTCAAAGAGCCCCGCAATCTCATTGCTGCCTAGCATGGCGACGAAATAGTCGCTCGCGTCGTAGAACTTCCAGCCGAACACGGCTTCGTAAAATGAGCGCGAATGCCGCGTGTTGTAAGTCGATAGATCTGCCCAAACGAATTTTGGCATTTGACAGTTCACTTTCGAAAACATCTAACTGGATCGAAAGGCTTGTCGGGCTTCGTGAATCCAGTTGACTTTCTTAGAGGATATGGGTCTTTCGTCGCTCGTCCGTCGTGTCTTTTCGGCGGCAAACTGGGCTTCGGTGAGCCAGTAGGCTTTTTGATTGTCCACGATTCGTAAACGACGATCATGCATTTTGGCCAAGTGCTCAATTCGCTGGCGATTGCTATAGGTCATCACCAAATAATCTTCTTCGACCGTCAGAGACTTCACAAACCAAATGGATGCATCGATTCGCAATTCAGCGATTTGTAGCAATGTCTTCACTGATTTGGGTAACTTGCCGAAACGATCCGAAAGCTCGTCACGCATGTCATCCAGATCACGCACATCGGCAACACGACTCATACGTCTATAGATATCAATCCGATCTCGAAGGACAGGTACATAGTCTTCGGGAAGAAAGGCTTTCACGGGTAAATCGACTTCGACATCTACCGTCAGTTTTGGGGGTTGATGGGTGAGCTCACGCACAGCACTGCCCAACAACTGGCAATAAAGTTCATAACCGATTGCCGCGATGTGACCGCTTTGCTGTGTGCCAAGGAGATTACCCGCGCCACGGATTTCCAAGTCTCGCATGGCAATTCCGAAACCAGCACCAATCTGGCTGTACTCTTCGATCGCATGCAGTCGGCGAGCCGCGTCGGGTGACAAATGCTTGTGCCGATCGACCAGCAAGTAGCAGTAAGCCTGATTCTTGTAGCGTCCGACACGCCCTCGCAGCTGATGCAGCTCGGCCAAGCCATAACGATTGGCTTCATCAATAAAGATCGTATTTGCGTTGGGGATGTCCAAACCACTCTCGATGATTGTGGTTGCCAGCAACAAGTCGTATTTGTGTTCGATAAAGTCCACCATGACTTGTTCGAGCTCGCCTTCGGCCATCTGGCCGTGGCCGATGACCATTCGGGCTTCTGGAACGATCTTCCGTAATCGTGCCGCAACTTCTTCAATATCCTGAACACGATTATGCACAAAGTAGATTTGCCCACCGCGATTTAATTCGCGAAGCACCGCGTTGCGAATGACTTTTCCGTCAAAACGAAGCGTTCGCGTTTCTACGCTTAGGCGATCTTCGGGCGCGGTCTCCAGGTTTGAAATGTCACGCACACCTACCAAGGACATGTGCAGCGTTCGCGGAATGGGCGTGGCCGAGAGCGTCATGACGTCCACGTTGCTCCGCATCTTCTTAAGCCGCTCTTTGATTTCGACGCCAAAGCGTTGCTCTTCGTCGATGATTAGCAGGCCCAAGTTATAGAATTTCATATCCTTGGAGGCCAAACGGTGCGTGCCGATGACGATATCGACTCGGCCACCCTTGATGCCCTCCATCGTGGTCTTTTGCTCCTTCGTCGTGCAAAAGCGACTGAGTTTTTCGATGTCGAAAGGGAACTCGGCCATGCGAGCTTTGAAGGTCTTATGATGCTGCTCGGCCAGTACGGTTGTGGGCACCAGCACGGCAACTTGGTAGCCGCTGTCGATGGCCTTGAACGCGGCTCGCATGGCGACTTCCGTTTTCCCAAAGCCCACATCGCCGCAGATCAGGCGATCCATGGGCCGCGACCGCGTCATATCGCCTTTAACCGCGTCGATAGCTTTTACTTGGTCGGGAGTCTCGACATAGGAGAACGATGCATCAAATTGACTCTGCCAAATGCTATCCTCGGCAAAGGTGACGCCTGGCTGGCTGTTGCGTCGTGCTTGCAATTCCAGCAGCTCGACGGCCATGTCTTGCACGGCTTTTTCGGCGGCCTTGCGCTGCTTGGCCCAAGACTGCCCACCGATCTTGGCCAGTTTGGGACGACTCTTCGTGCCACCAACGTAACGCTGCACCAGTTCAATTTTGGAACTGGGCACAAAGATCTTGGTGCCGCCATCAAACTCGATCACCAAGTGCTCAAACTTTTGCCCGTGTTTTTCGAGCAGCTCTGTTCCCCGATAGACGCCAATACCATGTGAAAGGTGCACCACGAGGTTGCCTTGCCGCAAGTCCAAGAAGCTATCGATGGGCTTGCTCTTGGTTCGCTTCGTCACGCGCCGCACGTGCGTGCGACGAAGCAGCTGCCCGGCGGTCAGGACGAGCACGCCGGCTGGCAGGATCTCAAATCCGTTTTGCAGCTGGCTGATGATCACTTCCAGCCGCGATTCCTGCACGGCTTTCGAAGTAGCCAACAATTCCTTCAGCCGATCTTGTTCGCCTTCGTTCATGGCGACCACGATCACGCGTCGATTGGACCTTCCTTCCGCCTGAAGTGCGTCCAAGCGTTGGATAGATTCAGGCGAGTTTTCCTGATCCCCCTCGGTTTGAGCTTCCAGCTCTTTCCGCGCTTCCGCTTCTGTTTTGGCCGCACACTCGGTGTCAATGTCTTGCCCAAGTCGCTCAAGATCCCCACCGATGCGTTCTACATTCCCAAGCGGCAAACGGACGATATCGCCAAGATAACCCTCCTCGGCAAGTTGACTTGAATAGACTGTAGAGAGTTCCGTGAGTTTGGCCCAAATCGTATCGGGTGCAGAAAAACGCTCTGGAAATGGCACTCTCTGCAGAAACGCTTCGCCCGATGCGGCGATTGCAGGTCTTTCATGCAGTACGACCAGTGTCTCCTTGGGCAAATAGTCTAATATCGAGCCATCTTGGGCCACCGATCCTTGGACTGCCAGGAGTTGTAACGAATCTCGCTTTTCAATTCTTCGCTGCGAGACAACATCAAAGCTACGCAGCGATTCAATTTCATCGTCAAATAACTCGACACGAATGGGCAAACTTTCATCCGGCGGGAAGATGTCCAAAATCCCGCCACGCAACGCGAACTCGCCGGGCAACTGCACGCTGGTCGTCGCATGGTATCCCGCGTCGAGCAACCATTGCTTCAATTTGTCGAGCTCGATTCGGCCACCAGTTGCAAGTACTTGTTTATCCGAATCCAGCGATCCAGGGCTCGGCACACTTTGCATCAGGGCAGGCAGCGTCGTGGTGATGATCGGAGTTGCTGTTTCGATTCCCGATGCG
>JBCCEO010000651.1:0-4988 GCA_039030255.1 Planctomycetota bacterium
CGCGTCGTGCGAAATTACTTTCGTAAAACCGTCTCGTCGAAGACTTTTCTTCATCATGTCCGCTGCGTGTCGGCTTTGAGTTGGAACAGTCCCCAAAGTAATCGTTCTATTTAATATCTCTTCTCCCCGAATGAATTTCGCTTCTACCGCTTCTTTCGGATTCACGCTTTGCAGGAATTTGCGGAGGTCGGCTTGGTTTTTAATTTTACTGTCGTTGAGCTGGATGATAACGTCGTTGGCTTTTAGGCCTGCATTTTTTGCAGCTCCGTCATCCACCTGGATCAGTTTTGCTCCGCCATTGCCCGGCGCGTCTTGAGGGCGAACGCCTAGGAATCCGCGGCTGGTGTCCTTATTCGATCGAAACACATTAGTGCTCCAAATGCTCATTACACCGTCGCCATCAGCCTCTGGTGTAAGCAAAAATCGTCCGACGCGTTCATCGGATTGGAAATCTTGATCTAACTCGATGCCACTTTCGTGCGTCAATGAACATTTCATTAGAACCAGATCGTTCGCATTGTCGCGCGCGATAATTTCGAGCTCTTCCGCGTCTGCTTCCTCGTCAAATTTTGCTTTGGGATTCTCACCCACCATCGAACTCTTGCTAACTAGGAAGTTTGTCCCTTTAACGAGAGTTGCGACCAACTGTTGCTCTTCAACTTCGCCAAGCTTGCTTGTAATGGCGATACAGGCATCATCGAGAAGCGACTCAAGTTCCACAAACTGAGCTTGCAGCTTGATCAATTCGCGCATCGCAACGGGCTCTTCAAACTCTTGTTCTTTATAATCAGGCAATTTTATTTCGGGAGCACCTTTCCGCTCGACTTCAAAAGGAATCGTGATCTCCACCTCAGCCTCTTCTCGGTCGAGCAGCACAATTAGTTCTTCCGAGCCGTCGTCGCGTGCTTCTTCAAGTGCAGCGATGATGCTTTGAATGGTCTCAATCTTCTTGCCGTGAACTTGTTGAACAACGTCTCCTACCATGAGCCCATGCTCATCAGCCAAAGTGTCTGGGTAGACACGAATTAGCCGAACTCCAGTGCTGTTTCTATCAGGCGATCCGTTGATTCCCAGTTTTGGAGTTGGAGGACCGCTAGATGTAAATCGCTCTTCACGATTCAGCTCGTTCCAAAAAGATTTGAAGGTATTGACCGGAATGTCAAAATTATTCGTCATGCTGGCACCGATGCGCGAGTGAATACCGATGACGCGCCCATCCAAGTCAAAGAGAGGTCCCCCCGAATCTCCTGGCTCCATCAAGGCAGTCGTTTGGACCATGCCATTGTACGTACGAGTATTGGTGACGCGACCGAATCGAACGAGCGGTTTCGATCGTGCTAGTTGTCCGCCAGGAAAAGCGAGGCTCAAAACTGGTTGATGACGCACGAGCGCATCGGAGTCACCCATTTGGACATACGGCAATTCGTCGAATTCGCTTGTGATTTGAATGAGGGCACAGTCTGCTCGGCCATTCGATCCTTTGCCAACCCCTTCCAGCTTCCGGCGGCCTGGCAGAAAAATCTCGTACCTGGTTCCAGGCGAGACCGCATGACCGGCTGAAAGAACTTTTCCATCCTTGCTCACAACAACGCCACTGAACATTCCTCCGCCACCCTTTGTTCGAATCGAGGCGACGGCAGGACTCACTTGCTCAATCGTCGAGAATATCTCTGATTGCAACGCATTGACGTCAAAGTCTTGCGCCACCAGCGACCCGCCCGGATTAACAATAGTGAAGAGTGCAATTGTTGCAACAAACGATATTTTTAAGCTTGCCATGACGTCTCGCAATCAGGTTCAAATCGTACCACTTCTATCTTATCTTAGTTAAAAGACCACCTCTTAGTATATCGCTTTGCAATCTCCCAAATTGTGAAGGAAACGCAAGCTTTGAGGGCCGTTTGTATTTGATGCGATGGAGGCTTAGGAGCGTGTGATCTGGTTGCGATTTAGTCAATGATTCGAATGCGTAGACTTTGCAGCCTCCATTGTCCGGCCGCCTCCGCTGCGAAGTGTGGCTTACTTGACAGTTTGAGTTTTTTTCCTCGGAGAAGGACTCCAAGGTCACTTAAACTCCCACGCTGATCTTGAGCGTCGTTATCTGCATCCACGCAATAGATCGCAAGGGGCGAAGCTTCGCCCACTTGATAGAATCCGCCGCAGCTGCCATCGCCAGCGACAATTGAAACCGACTCGATCAAGACATCTCGATCAAATTCAATAGAAACTGATTCGGCTGAATTGACTGATGTGTCAGGCTGGCCTGTTCTACGGTTGCGCTGGCGATCACGATTCAGTACGCCCAAGCCTTTGGGAGTGAACATAACGAGACTTGGCTTGTCCTGACCATCCTTGGCAGAGATTTTGAGATTTACTCCCTGACCAACAATTTTGCAAAGTTCAAAGGGGATCGATTCATCACCTTGCATCGAGAACTCAATCGCCTCTCCAGATTCAATCGCGTCCAATCGCAATCCACCGCTGTTTCGTGATCGCTCTGCCACGGAGGAAAGGTGAGTGACGAGATTCTGCAGCTCTGGCTCTGCGATTAGATTATTGTCCTCTCTCAAATCCTTGCTCAAGTCGTAGAGCTCAGTGGGCTTGGCAGTTCCGAAGCGAACTAGATTCGCATCAAAGAAGAGCTTCCATTGACCTACCACGACCGCGTCGTCGATCATCGGGTTGTCGACTCGCAGGGCGCAAGCCGCATGGTCCGACTTCATCTCGCTGTGGTCGTTGTGAAAAACGGGCGTGGTAAACTCAATTTGCTTTCCCTTCCAGGCCGCCAAAATACTTTTGCTGTCCTCCGCTCCTTTCTCTCCTTTTCGCAGGTTAGGTAAGTCAGCATCGGTAATTTCGCTAAGAGTCGCAAATGTATCGATCAATCCAATGCGGCTTGAGTTCTCTTGGCCGGGCGTTTTTGCGTCGCCATCGCCGACGCCGCCAGCGGGCCAAGAGACGATATATGGAACGCGATGGCCACCCTCATAAGCGGAACCCTTGTTGCTTCTCACCGGACCAGTAGCTGTCTTGGCTTTGCTCTCGGCACCATTGTCACTCGTGAAAACGACAATTGTATTTTCGATCAGTTTCTTGCTAGGGTTACGCGGATCATCGTTGCTTTCCAAAAAGTCCAACAACAGACCGAGCGCAACGTCATTCTCGTAGATTTAGTCGGAACGGATAGCCATGCTATTGCCGGATTTCGTTTTCCCGGCACCGAGTACAGCTCGATCCTCGATTGCAACATCAGGGGTATAGGGCCCATGGTTAGAATTGGATGGATAGTAAAGAAAGAATGGCTTAGTCTTCGTCTCTCCGCCAACAAGATGCTCCGTAAGAAATTGCTTTGCATGCCCAAAGTGTCGACTGCCAAGTTTGCTTAGCACATAAGCATCCGGTCCGGTCTCTTTCAGGTTCTTACCCTTGCCGGTTGCGGCCACAACGACGCGTCCATGAACATGACCAGGCCCATTCTTTTTTTTCTTCTTAGGATTCTTCTCAGCCGCGTTGGGACCTGAGGTGCCGTGCGAGCGTGAAGTAAATCGGGCGAAATCGAAACCATGGTCGAGTGGCGTCGTGTGCAAAGGTTGGTTTAGGTCGGCGTCCTGCCACCCAGCCGCCGGCTCACCATCACTATTTCGGTAGCGTAGCCCCACATGCCATTTGCCTACCATCCCTGTTCGGTAGCCTTGGGCCTGCAAAAACGAGGCAATGGTTGGCCGGTCTGGCTCAATCATCGGATCCCCCTGGGCACCGAATAGCACCCAATGTTTCAATCGGTTCCGCCATGGGTACCGTCCAGTCATCAAGCCGTAACGCGTGCCTGAGCAACGGGATGTGGGAGTATGCGCATCGCAAAAACGCACTCCCATCCTTGCTAGCTTCTCCATGCTAGGCGTCGACAGCTGCTCGTCGTCGCTATTGCCAGTCCAGTCCTGGTAGGCACTCGAATCGCCCAGCCCCATGTCGTCGGCCATAAAGAAAATGACGTTAGGCTTCGTCAAGTCCTGAGCCTGCAATCGCAAAGCAGCGATACTCTCGGTTGCGCAAATCACGAGGAACAAGCCCAGAAATCCGACCGGACGCATGTATCTTTTCATCGTGTTTCGACCGTCCAATAGAGATTGAGAACATAGGAGCGAAGAAGACGTGTATCCGACTATTGGTGCTGGGGTAGTTCGGCAGAGCCATGATGGCAGGGGGATACGTCGCATCAATAGGATAGTCAAAGTCAGTTTACCTTGCCCTAATCGCCGAAAACGCAGGGGAACCGGCGAGCAGAAGCGGGGCTACTTTAGCAGGGCCTTTATTCCTGCATACTCTTTTGCATAAAAAGGAGCTCTAAACAAACCAGCTTCGCTACGAATTCCAGTTTCGATATCGCCAATCTCGAACTCCCAAACTCGCTGCCCTTCGGAGGTGACTTCGAAAGCCCAAGCCTGAGAGCCAGCACAAATGAGAGTGTTTCCGTTCGGCAGTCGCTGTGCACCAGAGATTCTCTCCGAATAGAAAACGCCCTCTTCTTTGTAGCTCCACGAAAAAGCATCAGGGCCAAAGCCAGCATCGGCTGGCAGTTGATAACTTCCATCCTTTAGCAACGGCGGCTTGAATTCATCAACAGACGAGTAGCCGCGATCTGCCCGACGGTCACCGTTGTTGAATATCAGGAAATTGCCTTCTCCGGGCAAGCCATCGTCGATCCAGCGGACATCATGTTGGGCATAAAACTGTCGATCGAACGGGAAGCCAGCGAAGTAAGATTCAGGATTTCCCCAGCGATAAAGCAAGTCTCCGCCTGTTCCATGCTTGCCGCCTGAATGCCCCGCAGCTTCCTCCATCGTGGTGCTGTGGTCGATGACCCAAGCTTCGTCAAACCATCTCGCGCTCAGTACGATTTGATCCAGTTTCGCATTGTAGTCAACGGAATTCATATGAATCCAATCTGCACTACCGCGTCGAATCCCAAAATTGATATCCACCAATTC
>JBCCEO010000652.1:0-4950 GCA_039030255.1 Planctomycetota bacterium
CTTGATCGACTCATACGTGCAAGAATTCAGGACGATCCTCGATTGGGGGCAACTCCGATTTTTGGCCGCTATTGATGAAATTGATCAACAGTAATGCATCGATTGCCGAAACCGAATTGTCCCCGCTTACATCGGCTTCATTGCTTGGGTTCGTCCAACCCCAGGGCTCGTCTTCCAGCACAATAAGAGTATCGACGCTGGACGGAAAGGCTTCGGCCATTGCAGTCATCTCGATAGCGATATCGCCTTCCAATTCCTCGTTGTTGAGCGTGTTTATTTCAAAAGCAGCCGTAGCTTGGCCAATTGGTATGGTTATTTGCTGCGGAGCATCAATTCTGCCATCCGCATTGGCTGTCAAGGTGACTACCAATTCTTCATTCGTCGGTGTATTTCGGCTAATAGTGGCTTGGGACACACCTGCGTTCTCGTCAACAGAATCTTCGACAATTCTTAGCACTAGAGTTGCTGCATCATCGTCGACTACTTCGAGACTTGCCGAATCGCCAATATGATTGATCGCGGTTGCCAGGATCTCGACATTTTGCGTTCCATAAGCAAAAGAATCATCCGTTCCGGTGATTGTAAAGGTCTTCGATTCATCGCCTTCCGGAATGATGATGCCGTCCGGGAACCCAAGTAGAGGAGAAACACTCGTTAGGTTGACGCTCAAGGCCGAAGCCACACCTCGATCTCGACTTACGGTTGCCTGCGCCGTGCCTCCATTCTCGCTAATTGAGGTCTCATCGATGCTGAGAGTCAGAAAACTGGCGTCAACGGAGACAACAAACACCTCGCTCGTCATCGCATTGTCGGCGCTTGTTTCCAGATCTCCATCCAATCCGCCATCTTCAACAAGGACTTCAATTGTGGCGTTCCCATACTCGCCCTCGATCACGTTCCACTCCAGCAGGCCGCTATGATCGGAGGCATCCAAGTTAACGACGGGATTAGGAATTAGATCGGGAGCATCACTGGTTGCCGTAATTCGAAGCGGTTGCTCTTCTCCTCCGCCTGTCGAAATCCCTGCAATTTGCGTGTTATGCTCTCCGGAATTCATTTCCACTGAAACGTTATCGATCTGGTCTATCGTCGGAGCATCGTTGATCGGCAGCACAGTTATTGTCAGCGTCCGCGTAACCGACAGATTATCTTCCTCTGTCTCGCGATCTCCATCGTGACCGTAATCAGAAACGATAACGACTACCTCTTGCGACCCAAACTGGTCGGCGTTTGGCTTCCAATTGATATCAGCAGTATTCTCGAACACTTCCGTGTATAGAATTGAGATAACGGCCCCTGTTGAGGTGACTCGAACCGTTTTACCAAACTGCTCCCCGGCACCAACACTGATCCCGGTAACCACAGTTTTCTGCTCGGCGGCATCTTCATCCACGGTCACTGGATCGATTGGATCTAAAGTCGGGGGATCATTGATGGAATTCACTGTCAGCGTAAAGGTATGAAACGCCGTCCCGTTGTCGTTTGTGGTCGACAGCAAACCATCCAAGCCTGCGTCCTCGAGAATGACAATGATGACAGCCTCACCGAATTGATCCGGAAGAGGAGTCCAGCGCAGTAGCGCGTTTGCCGCTCCTTCCTCGTACTCAATCACCGGGTTCTCGACTAGCTCTGGTGTATCACTCTGAGCACTAATACGCAGCTCCTGCGACTCACCGCCTCCCGCCGACAAGCCTGTCAATTCGATCGTCTGCTCGTCGGCATCCTCATCGGCCGAATCATCCGCAATCGCGTTCATCACAGGTTCGTCATTAACTGGCTTGACCGTAACGGTGAACGATTTCGAGACAACAAGGTTGTCCTCGAGTGTTTCCAGGTTTCCATCAGCACCACCATCTTCGACCGAAGCAGTAATGATCGCGGTTCCAGATTGATCCGCGACCGGTTGCCAACGAAGTGTTGCTATCTCGCTAGCACCCGAATACTCGATGCTTGGATCTAAAATAAGCCCAGGATTGCTGCTGTTCACCGTAACACGCAAGGGCTGCTCTTCCCCGCCACCAGCACTAATTCCGGTTAGGATCGTTGATTGCTGGCTCGCATCCTCATCGACCGTCTGGTCGCTTATTCCATCCAAAGTCGGTGCATCGTTCACTGGATTAACCGTAATGGTATAGAACCTTGAACTTGTCAGATTGTCTACGGTCGTAGCGAGGTTGTTATCTAGCCCACCGTCTTCCACAACAACGGTGATCACGGCAGATCCAAATTGGTCGGGCTCTGGCGTCCAACGCAGATTCCCAGAATTTGAAGGCGAGCTGTAATTAACGCTCGGTGTAGGAATAAGACTGGTATTGTTGCTATACGCCTGGATGCGAAGCGTCTGTGACTCCCCTGTCCCTGCCGAAATGCCAGAGAGTAGCGTTGGCTGCTCTGTTGCATCTTCGCTCACCGCTACATCCGCGATGAAATCCATCGTCGGTGTATCATTGACTGCGTCCACCGTGATTGTGAAAGAACGACTGAAGGTTAAGTTATCGACTTTGGTAGACAAGTCACTATCCGCTCCACCATCTTCAACCGTTACCGTGATCACTGCTGTGCCGAATGCGTTAGGTACTGGCGTATAACGAAGCACGCCAGTTGAAGCGCCCGAGAAATATTGAATGGTCGGGTTAGGAATCAGGGCGCTATTATCGCTTTCTGCCACTACTTGAATCGGAGTGTAACCGCCAGCGCTACCGATACCTGTCAAATTGATGGATTGCTCGGCTGTGTCCTCTGCCACCGATTCATCTGCGATCGAATCGAGCGTAGTTCGCTGAGTGCCGTATGCCTTTGTCCAAAAATCACCTGAGAACACAATGAAGTCATCGACGATGGAAATCTCTGTACTGCCGAAATCGGCTCCGGTAAACGGTCGATCATAGGACTCCATCCAGACTTCTTGCATAGTATCCAGGTCAATGATGTGAAGGCCGGTATCGAAATCGAAACCGTGATTGGTATGAATGATCGCGTAATCCTTCGTAAGCACAACTTCTTCTGGTTGCGCGCTACCGTCAGCGGGCTCCCAAGTACCTAGTTCTTCTCCTGTGTTCGCATTGAAAAACTTAACGTGATTCTCCGCCGTGCTACCGGTACTTGCGGCCGCAGCAATAATTCCATTTCCAATAGCGTAGTCGCCGGCCCTTTCGACCGAAGAATGAAATTCTTTGTACCACAAGAGCTCATTCGTACTGGTGTCAAATACCGCTATTCCAGAATTATTGGTGAGTCCAAAAACAACCTTGCCCTCGCCAACAATAGGGCGATCCAATTCGTAATTTGTCGGTGATTCCAATTGTTCCGAATCGCCGGTCGCTAGCGAAAGTGCTTCGCCATCAAATGCATAGGCATACGCATCTCCCACCGCCATTTCCGGACGTCGGACATCTCCCCGCGAATGACTCCAAGTCAGCGACAAGCCTGGCAAAGCAAGCTTGACCATGCCACCATAGTAGTTTGCTGGCCCATACAAGAAATCACCTGAAATCGTTGGACGTTCGGAAGAACCGTGTTGATGGCGATAAAGATATTCATTCTCAATCGCTCCGGTGTCTGCATTCAATTCGTAATAACGCGGCCAAAACTCTTCGTCATTCGACGAATGCCCTTGCGCATTGATGTAAATCTTCCCTTCGTGGTACGAGGGGGCGGAAATCCAGTAGTTATTTCTAACCGATATGGGTTGCTCCCAAATCGTTGCTCCTGTCTCACGATTCATCGCGATGATATCATAGTTCACATAGGTCGTATCCCGGCTCTTATAGAGGGTTCTAAACACGACTTCCTCGTGAATGACAACTCCATACTCATCTCGATAACTTCCCGTCGCATGATGGCGATCAGCGATTGGAATATCCCATACTAGGGCTAGCTTCGACGGATCAAGATCGGCATCCACGTAGTTGTCATGGCCCTCGTCGCCGCCGCGCTGTAACCACAGATCGCTAGCGAGCAATTCACGTCGCTCCAGTTGCTCCATTCGCAGAAGCTTGCGATTTCTCGCTTCTCGAGTAGCTGCACCCCGGTTACGTTCCCCGCCTCTAAACCCCATGAATCGCCTCGACAAGAATCAGTTGAAATAAACTTAGAATGAGAAATGAATGCCCACTAGTTTAAGCATTCGAACCCCCACGCCGCAAGGAAATGTCTTTGCTTTGCCCGTTGATGGCTTCATCGAGCCGGTGGCGATTTACCGCAGTGCGGGGCAAAAACTCTTGGTTAGATCGAACCTGCGACAGAGAAGTGGATTTGCGCCAATTAGATGACGTTCATCCGTGAACTTCTGCCAAATATTTTGCAAATTTGTAGGCCCATCTGATTAGCTTCTTGGGGATTCATAGGGATTGCCTAAGTCACCATAATCGCCAGGTCCAAGATCCTGTTCCTGATCCGCCTCTTGATCCGTCTCTTGATCTTGTGATGGCATCCGCATGGTCAGTAGGCCGTGAATCCACCCAAACACCAATCCGATCAGGAGACCAAAACCAGCCACCCCGGGAGCGTATCGCATTTGATAGAGTGATGCGCCAACACCAAACAAGAGATAGAAGGACGTACACCAATGCGGAAGAAATCGCCCATGCTCGCGATTCCACTCGTTATTGCTTCCAGTCGCTTGATGCAAGCCCTTGCCGACGCCAAATACGACGCCTGAAAAGATTACTAAGACGCTCAGTTCCTGCAGCATACTTTCCCTGTCGTTGCCATCAGCCGATTTGTATTGGCCTTCTGGTCCATGGCTTTATCTTCCGTAGCGGTCCTGGTGTTTCACGATCTAACTTCGCCACGTCATCGTCATGCTCCCCAGCTCGCTCCCAATGCTCCAAGAACGCAACCTCGGATATCAATGTTCCAGCTTTTTCTTTAGTGAAGTGAAAATGACAGTAAGCCCCTGTTCCAAGGGCTCCATAATTGTCGAACCAGTGCTCCCTGTCATATCGCAAG
>JBCCEO010000653.1:0-4938 GCA_039030255.1 Planctomycetota bacterium
CCGCAGGCAAACTAGTCCGCAAAATGGTCCGCTTTGAGGGCAAGCTCTATAAGGCGAAGACTTTTTCCGGCGAAACAGTTATTCGGAAATGGCCCAAGCCCCAGACTTTGGTCAATCCGATTTGGTGGTGCACCTGGGTATTCCAATTTGTGTGGCGTTGGTTTCAGAGTCGGCCATACCTACCGATGTTGCTAGCGATTCCTGCCGTAGCCATCCTTTCTGTTTTCTGGGGACTGGTATCGGCCGGAAGCCGAATGTCTCGCGGAAGCACGTCCATAAGCTTGAAGAGACTAGTAAAGGCGTCGATGCAAGAGAAAGACTACAATGCGGCGGCCTTTGGTGCCGACGCATTGATAAAGCTCTATCCAGATTCAAAAGAGCACAGGTTCAACCGAGCAAAAATACACGCCGCGGCTGATGAGTCAGAGCAAGCCATCGCGATGATGTCAGCGCTCGCAACAAATGACAAACATACTGAGTCTGCATTGTGGCTTGCGAATCGGTATGGGGGAATTGAAAACTATTTCGACTTAACTAGCGAGGAACAACTCGACTATCTCCGGTGGTTGAGCCAAGCGATCGAAAACGACCCATCTCTGGTTCGTCCACGTGTATACAAAGCGACAATCCTTGAATCCAAAAGAGATTTCCAAGGAGCCTACACGACTCTCCTGGCAATTGCGTCTGAGTCGATCGAAATTCAATACCGAGTAGCATTCCTAGAGCGTGAACTCGGCCTAACGAAAAAAGCGAGAGATCGCGCAGCCAGCTTGATCCGATTGCTCCGTACCTCGGTTGATAAAGCTCCGCAAGAAACCAAACCAAGGTTACAACTGGCTTCGATGCTCATTTTCACCGATCAGGAAGGGCGAGCAATCGAGTTGCTTACTGCTGGACTAAGGCTTGCAGCCCCGGAGGATCATTCGAAAATTCGAAACGCTTTGGTCGAAGCTTTGGTGATTGACTCGGGCAAGACGATCGCGAAAGATAGGTCGCCAAGAGGATTGATGCGTGGTCTAGACAAGCTGAAGCAAGCAATGGCCATCGATGCTACTAATCCAGCTTTGCTAGAAGCTGTAGCCAGAGCCTGTGTTGCCGCGAGTGAATCTACCAACAATGAAATGATTGTGCTTCGCGAAGCATTAGTCCAAGGCGTCAACTCTGACACAGCGCACTTTATTCTTGGGACCATCGCTCTAAATGAAGGTGATGTTGCATCGGCGACTTCTCATCTTGATATCGCTGCACACAACAATCCGAACTTGCCCGGGCTCCTGAACAACTTGGCTTTTGCTATTCTCCAGGAGGAAGAGCCAGATCTTGCTCGGGCACTTCGACTTTCAGATGCAGCTTTGCGATCATTGCCCGAACATCCGTATTTGCGTGAAACCAGGGGACAAATCTATCTCCGCTTAGAAAAGTACGCAGAGGCAATCGCGGACTTGGAAAAAGCGCTTGTCGCAAAAGAGCTTCGAAGCAGCATTCGCCCATCTTTGGCGATCGCCTACGACGCCATCGGCCAACCGAAGATCGCAGAGCGCCAGCGTGACCTGCTGGGTAAGGGAAAATGATTCAAAAGGAATCCAAACCAACAGATTCTGAATTTCTTGCGCAATGGTGGGTGCGGGGCGTCCCCGCATTGGCGGTTGCTTCCGTTGCTTGCTTGATCGGTGTCTACTTACTTTTTCTACTGCCCAACCGTCTTCCAAACAATTACAGGCAGTCTCTTGAACCCGCGTTAGAAAGCTATAACCAAGCCCGCGCAGCTTCGCCAATAGAAGCAATTAAGGCCGGTGGGATTGTCGCAAACATTTACTCTAGGCTCCACACATACTTCCCAGAAGAGCAGAGCTGGGAAGAAGTTACATTTTACGACCAGCATCTCGATTGGCTTGAGCGGCAACAAACGTCAAACGCAATATCAGACGCATCGAATCTTCTCACAGAGAACATTGAAAGTTTTCGTTCGAGACTGCGAAAACTTATTCGTAAGCTGATAACACCTGGGACTGAACTGTCAAGAAAGGCAATTCTGTTTGCATCCGCCAAGGAATCCCGAGCCCTGATTCAGGCGGAAGAAATGCTTTCGGTCCTGGAGGCTCTCCTGCATCAGACCCCAGAGGATGAAGAACTAAGACTTGCACTTCTCGCTATTCAACTACGTATCGCCTGGCAACCTTCACAAGCCGGATTACCCAATATCACAGTTCTAAAAGCCGCTTCTTCCGGTTTAAATGACGTACCAGATTTATCGCCTGCGCTCTTAGGGCAAAAATTGACCTTAGATGCAATCTTAGATTCGAACCCTTCGGATGTACAAAAAGAAGCTTCGGAGTTACTTGAAAGCATCACGAAATCGAACAGCCGCAATACGCACTTTGATGCGGCAATCCGCGCCCAATTGGTATTGGGAAATTGGAGTGAGGCAAGCAAGTGGTTATCTCAAAAACAGATCGCGAGCCCCAAGGAATTCCCGCAAATTCGGTTGGCAGTATCCCAGCAAATCCTACAGCTCTACTTTTCAAATCTCATTCATGATGAAGACTGGGCCATTGAATCCGCCGACGGGATTCAACTCGCATGGGAACTTTCTGGTGGTGGAATTCCAGACCTGTTGCCACCAGTTCTATGGCTGCTTGCAGACTCAAAGTCAGCACGTGCGCCCGATTTTAGACGCGTAAATGATTCGGTTCGCTTCAGCAACTTACCGCATCGTCATTTGGTGGGTTTATTGCAAAAGATCGCGAATGGCGACGCGGAGCAGTTTTCAGATGAATGGAATGGATGCCAAGATGCACTCCCCCAAATTGCAATGCAACTGGATAAGAGCGAAACAAAGAAATATAGCCAAGCTAGGCTAATCATCATCAAGATTTGCTTCCTTCCAAATAGCATCGTTTCCGACGATGCCAGATCGAGGCTTGTTAGTTTTATTTTGAAGGAGCGCGAAGATAGCCGAGATCCAACGCTGGCTTTGGCGGCCGCTCATTGTCAGCTCTTACTTGAAGATTTGGCTGGTGCGAGCAAAAGCTTGGAGCTTGCGAGGCCCGCCTACCAGGGACGACCCGATTTTCAGATTCTTCAAACCCGCTTGCAGAAAGCTCAACTAGGTTCCCAGGCGCCCGAAGAAAAACCCAAGACCCCCTAGATGGAGGTATTCCTGGGTGTCGGAGGCGAAAAAACGGCAAATACACCACTTTTGCGGTCCACGACTTTGACTTTAATCATGGTTGAATTACTATCTCTGATGTGGGCGTGTTTTGCGCCTCGGTATTCCCTAACTCCATGAAGCTTCCAGATTCAAAATGAGAATAGCCGTTTCATCGATTGCCGTCCTTTTGGGACTTCTTCTCTTCGCACCTCACAATGCAAATGCCGAGTTCAAACTCGCGCTCATTGAAGGCTCTCAGATTGATACGCAAGGTGCCGTTAACATTAACGGTCAGTTCAATTTGCAAGCCAGCACCGATCTGAATTTACCAGCGAACACCTCGGAGCTTCTGCGGATTACGAATGTCGTCTTGGACACTTCGGTTGGCCGAACCAGTCCGGACGTCTCAATCAGCCTTTCAACGGAACTGCAAAACCACTTAGCTTCCAATGGCACGAGCCCGCAGTTCAGACTGAATCCGGACCGAGTGATTCCGCTTCTGGACTACACTATCAGCCCCAATGCTTTTTTTGGCGCCATTACAGAATTCACATTCTCCTTTGATTTCGCCTCTGATGGCGTGGATCCATTTTCCTTTACCAACCCGCCTCCCTCAGCAGGTGGTTCATTTTCGTTCAACGGTTGGGTTGCAACACCGGAGCCTTCGGCGGGACTTGCCGCACTGTTTGGCGCGGTTTACGTGATGCGTCGCAGAAAGCGTTCATAGAGTCGCTCTAAAGCATTAAGTCGACATTCGGGGAGAGCAGATGCTCTCCCTATTTTTGTTTAGGATTACATTTTCAGCAAAAGTGTGGCACTTTGCCTATGCGGAACGAGGCCGCAGACAATCTTAATATGCCCCATTCATGGACTTCTTTGGGCTGTGCTACGTTTTCTCAAATAGATTCTGCAACGACGTCCGATGGTTCGATCAAACGCTAGATTTTTTCGAATGACCAATCGCTATGGATACGACTCTTGATTCCAGGGCCTCTACCACACTTTTTTGTGCGGGTGTTATTGCATTCTTGCCAGCGATACTCTTGTACATCACCGAATCCATCTTTTTTCTTCCCTTTATCCCTGTAGCTTATGTCGGCTTCCTATTCCGTGCAAAGCGAGACTTCGGAGAATTCGGATTTGCTAGTTCGGTCTTGCGACGCTGGACTGGTGCACTAGGGATAGGTCTTGCCCTTTCCGGAGCATTCTTCAGCTCGATAGCTAGTAGCGATAAGCTTGGCTACTACAGTTTTTTGCTCTTCTGCCTAGCTTACTTTTTCCTAACAAGAGGATACGCTCCTTGGACTCGCGTATTCGCGGGCGGCACATTGTTGGCCACCACTTGCGAGTCTCTTTGGGGCATTCACCGATTAATCCACGGGTGGCTGGCAAACATCTGTTTCCAAACAGCCAGCAGCCTTGCGGACCTATTGCATATCATCCATCGACTTTCAGAATCCGGCTTACAGACGACCAACGTTGTAATCACGGCGAACAAACTCGTCTATGCATTTGACAACGTTTGGTTTGCAGCCTTTGTTGCAATATGGCTATCGGTCTACAATCGGCGCCCGCTTTTTGCTGGAGTTGCCAGTCTTTTTTTGTCGGTTGTCATCTATTGGTTAACAACAACCATCATGCTTGTGCTCTGCATTTCAATTTCTGCAAATACCGCGTTTCTACAGAACAACGAATTCACGATGTACTGCATTGTATTTACAAAACTGGTGGTTCAAAGCTTTTGGATGTCGCGCGCTGACGTAGGGATAGCCATGATGACGTTGCCA